>NZ_GL732466.1:293431-296868 GCF_000187645.1 Streptococcus sp. C300 | reverse complement strand
TTATGGACGCCAACTAGGAAGCTTCTATACAGAGGCAGAATGTAAGGGAGTTGGCCAGATTCCCATGACCTTTATCCGTGGACCGATTATCAGCAGTGTTGGAGAGGGTGTAGAAATTCTAGCAACAGTTGATGATCAAATCGTTGCAGCTCAAGAACAGAATATGCTGGTAACTTCTTTTCATCCAGAATTGACAGATGATGCTCGCTTGCACCAGTATTTTATCAATATGTGTAAAGAAAAAAGTTGAGAAAAGATTCTCAACTTTTTTACATGTAATAAACAATCGCGATATATTGAAGTGCAGATGCTGCTAGGATAAAGAGATGCCAAATCATGTGGAAATAAGGTTTTTTCTTAGCGTAAAATCCAGCTCCAACTGTATAACAGAGTCCGCCAGTTACCATGAGACTCCAGAAAATTGGCGTTGTTTGACTGATAATGGCAGGAATGATAGTTAGAACCAACCAGCCCATGATCAGGTAAAGGGCAAGGCTGAATTTCTCATTGACCTTTTTAGCAAAGATTTTATAGAGGATGCCAAAGATGGTCGTTCCCCACTGAATGGCAATGATCAGATAGCCAAACCAATTATTCATCAAAGTCAATACGACCGGCGTATAAGAGCCTGCGATAGCCACATAAATCATAGAATGGTCGATGATTCGCAAGACGTATTTGTGGGTCGAACCATAGGCCATAGAGTGGTAAATGGTTGACGAGAGGAACATGAGAAAGAGACTGATAACAAAGATAGAAACACCAAAAGATGATAAAAAACCATGTGCTTCATAACTATAGGTGGATGAAATAGGGAGTAGGATGAGCATGATAACGGCACCCACAGCATGGGTCACGCTATTAGCAATTTCCTCTCCAAAACTGAGTTTTTTACTGAGTTTTAGACTGGTATTCATTGGATTTCCTCCTCTTCTTTGATAAGGATTAAGTCTAGAGTTTGATGATAGAGTTTAACCGTTTGACAGCTAGTTTGGATAATAGGATTTTCTGGATCAATCCCATGGTTCATATAGTTCACAAAAGCGTCGTAGAGCTGGTCTGAGCTCGCTTGAGTTTGTAGAGTATTAAGTGTCTGAGCGATTTCTTGGATCGAAAAGACAGATTTGAGAGTAGTGATAGCAATCAAACGGGCAATTTGTTTACGTTGGTATTTTTTCTTGTCCGGCTTTGTCAAGTAACCATTTTTGACATAGTTATTAACCATGGATGCTGTTAGCCCCTTGTCTTTATCTGGAGAGATAGGAGCACAGACTTGATTGACATAAAGCAAAACCTGATCCAGATAGAGGTCAATGTTTGGAATGTCTTCCCATTTTGGGTAGGAAAAGATAGAATTCATTTCCAACTCCTTTTTATCTAGTTTCAATAACTAGATTATAAAATAATAAAAAACAAAAGTCAAGTTTCAACTGCTTGTAGAAAGCTTTAAATTATGCTATGATGAGAGAAACTAGTTAGAAATGAGGGGAAGAGATGGAGATTCGTTTAGCTTTTCCAAACGAAGTAGATGCGATTATGCAGGTGATGGAGGATGCCAAAAAGTGTTTAGCCAAGTCTGGTAGTGACCAGTGGCAAAATGGCTATCCAAATGCCGACATCATTATTGATGATATCATCTCTGGTCAAGCCTATGTGGCCTTGGAAGAGGAAGAACTGTTAGCCTATGCTGCTGTGACCAAGAACCCAGAGGAATCCTATGAAGGCATTTATGAAGGAAGTTGGCAGGGAGAAGAATCAGAATATCTGGTCTTTCACCGTATCGCTGTGGCAGCAGATGTCCAAGGGCAGGGAGTTGCGCAGACTTTCCTAGAAGGCTTGATTGAAGGATTTGATTACCTAGATTTTCGTTCAGATACGCATGCACAAAACAAGGCCATGCAGCATATCTTTGAAAAACTTGGATTCAGTCAGGTTGGAAAAGTTCCAGTTGATGGGGAACGCTTGGCCTATCAGAAATTAAAAAAATGAAGCAGAAAAAGTACGCAAAAATGCTCTACCCGTCGCCAATTGGGACCTTATCCTTAGTTGCTGACGAGCAATATCTCTATGGAATTTGGGTGCAGAACCAAACTCATTTTGAGAGGGGATTAGGGGATGAAACGATAGAAGAAGTTGGTAGCCATCCTGTATTAGAGCAAGTTATTTCCTATTTAGATACCTATTTCGAAGGCAGTGTTCAGGATCTATCTGACTTACCTTTGGCTCCCATTGGAACGGATTTTGAAAAGCGGGTCTGGGCTTACTTACAGGCCATTCCTTATGGTCAGACAGTAACTTATGGACAAATAGCGAAAGACTTGCAAGTGGCTTCTGCCCAAGCGATTGGAGGAGCAGTGGGGCGTAATCCTTGGTCCATCCTCGTACCCTGTCATCGTGTGCTGGGATCAGGCAATCGCTTGACAGGCTATGCATCTGGAGTCGAAAAGAAAGCCTGGCTCTTGCAACATGAAGGTGCAGCATTTCAAGAAAATAAAAAATAGAAAGAAAAGAAGATGTTAGAATTTATCGAATACCCAAAATGTTCAACTTGTAAGAAAGCAAAAAATGAATTGGATCAACTTGGACTGGAATACCAAGCTGTCCACATCGTAGAAGAAACACCAAGTGAAGAAGTGATTTTGAACTGGTTGGAAACTTCCGGTTTTGAAGTGAAACAATTTTTCAATACCAGCGGGATCAAATACCGCGAACTGGGCTTGAAAGATAAGGTGGGAAGTTTGTCAAAACAAGAAGCAGCCAAGCTTCTAGCGAGTGATGGTATGTTATTGAAACGTCCAATTTTGGTGGAGAATGGTGCTGTTAAACAAATTGGCTATAGAAAAACCTATGAGGACTTAGGTTTGAGATAGTTTTTATTTATCTCCTTGATAGGTAAAATATATAGCCTCCCTGTTTTAAAGTGTGATAAACTAGAAGATAGACAAAGTCTGAGTAGTCCGTAGCAAATAATTTGCTTGCGAGCAGAAGTATGATAGAATGAATCATTATCAGGAGAGGATGTTTTTATGACTGTTACAACATTTTTAGCATCAGATTGGTACCAACGTTTGATGCAACTCATTCCGGATGGTAAGCTCTTTAGTTTGCGTTCGGTCTTTGATGGAATTCCAAGGATTGTCCAGCAACTGCCTACAACCTTGATGTTGACGCTTGGAGGTGCACTCTTTGGTTTGCTACTTGCCCTGATTTTTGCTATTGTTAAGATCAATCGTGTTAAGATTTTATATCCCTTGCAGGCCTTTTTCGTCAGCTTCTTAAAAGGTACCCCAATCCTAGTCCAACTTATGTTGACCTACTACGGAATTCCTTTGTTATTGAAAGCTATCAACCAGCAATGGGGCACTGGTTTTAATATCAATGCGATTCCAGCGGCACTTTTTGCGATTGTGGCCTTTGCTTTTAATGAGGCAGCTTAT
>NZ_GL732466.1:272947-293411 GCF_000187645.1 Streptococcus sp. C300 | reverse complement strand
AGATTGGTACCAACGTTTGATGCAACTCATTCCGGATGGTAAGCTCTTTAGTTTGCGTTCGGTCTTTGATGGAATTCCAAGGATTGTCCAGCAACTGCCTACAACCTTGATGTTGACGCTTGGAGGTGCACTCTTTGGTTTGCTACTTGCCCTGATTTTTGCTATTGTTAAGATCAATCGTGTTAAGATTTTATATCCCTTGCAGGCCTTTTTCGTCAGCTTCTTAAAAGGTACCCCAATCCTAGTCCAACTTATGTTGACCTACTACGGAATTCCTTTGTTATTGAAAGCTATCAACCAGCAATGGGGCACTGGTTTTAATATCAATGCGATTCCAGCGGCACTTTTTGCGATTGTGGCCTTTGCTTTTAATGAGGCAGCTTATGCAAGTGAAACGATTCGTGCAGCCATCCTTTCTGTTAATCCAGGTGAAATTGAGGCGGCACGCAGTTTGGGTATGACTCGTGCGCAAGTATACCGTCGTGTGATTATTCCAAATGCAGCAGTGGTAGCGACGCCGACTTTGATTAACTCCCTTATCGGTTTGACCAAGGGAACTTCTCTAGCCTTTAGCGCAGGTGTTGTGGAGGTCTTTGCCCAAGCTCAGATTTTAGGTGGAGCTGATTATCGCTATTTTGAGCGCTTCATCTCCGTTGCCCTTGTTTATTGGGTAGTCAATATTGGAATTGAAAGCCTAGGCCGTTTCATTGAGAGAAGAATGGCTATCTCAGCGCCGGATGCAGTATCTACAGATGTGAAAGGAGACCTTCGTTAATGATTAAGATTTCAAATTTAAGCAAATCCTTTTCAGGACAGACAGTCTTGAATCATCTGAACTTGGATATCAAAAAAGGTGAGGTAGTGGCTTTGATTGGTTCATCTGGAGCTGGGAAATCAACCTTTCTTCGTAGTTTGAACTACCTTGAAACTCCAGATAGTGGAACGATTCAGATTGACAATTTTAAAGTTGATTTTTCTCAGATTAGCCAAGAAGAAATCCTAACCCTTCGTCGCAAGTTATCTATGGTTTTCCAACAGTTCAACTTATTTGAACGCCGAACAGCCCTTGACAATGTAAAGGAAGGTTTGGTTGTTGTTAAGAAATTATCAGATGAGGAAGCAACAAAAATCGCTAAGGAAGAGTTGGCCAAGGTTGGGCTTTCTGACCGTGAACAGCATTATCCTCGCCACTTATCAGGTGGACAAAAGCAACGGGTTGCCCTTGCGCGTGCGCTTGCTATGAAACCAGATGTCTTGCTCTTGGACGAACCCACTTCAGCCCTCGACCCAGAGTTGGTCGGTGAAGTAGAAAAGTCTATTGCAGACGCTGCCAAGTCGGGTCAGACCATGATTTTGGTCAGTCACGATATGTCTTTTGTAGCCCAAGTAGCAGACAAGGTTTTATTCCTAGATAAAGGGAAAATCATCGAGTCTGGCACACCGGATGACATCATCAATCATCCGAAAGAAGAACGAACAAAAGAATTCTTTGCTAGTTACAAACGGACTTATATTTGATATAATAGAAAAAGGAAAACTCAGTTAGTTGGACTAGCTGAGTTTACTCTTTAAAAAAGATAGAAACGAGAGAGATCATGCTACTGCATCTATTTTCTTTGTATTTCGAGAGTTTGATCTTAACGACCATCCTTGTCGTGATTTTTCTGGGAATTTGGATTGGATTGAGAGCCATGTCTGGTGTGGACAAGACAGCCAAAGCTCGCCAAGCTCATCTCTATGATATGATTATGATTGGAGTTTTGGTCGTTCCGGTGTTATCCTTTGCCGTCATGAGTTTGCTCTTGGTTTTCAAGGCATAATCCTTGCGTGACTAGCAAGAATGAGTTAGAATAAAGATAGTTACAACAAGATAGAAGGAATCGAAATGTACGATACGATTATTATCGGTGCTGGACCTGCGGGAATGACAGCTGCCTTATATGCCGCTCGAAGCAATCTGAAAGTGGCTTTGATTGAAGGTGGTCTGCCAGGCGGGCAAATGAATAACACATCTGATATTGAAAACTATCCAGGTTATGCCAACATCAGTGGACCTGAATTGGCTGAAAAGATGTTTGAACCACTTGAAAACCTTGGAGTGGAGCATCTTTATGGCTATGTTGAAAATATTGAAGATCATGCTGACTATAAGAAGGTAATCACTGATGACCAAGTTTACGAAACCCGTACTGTCATCGTGGCAACTGGGTCAAAACACCGTCTCTTGGGAGTTCCCGGAGAAGAGGAACTGAATAGTCGTGGTGTTTCTTACTGTGCAGTCTGTGACGGAGCATTCTTCCGTGACCAAGACTTGCTCGTAGTCGGTGGTGGAGATTCAGCGGTAGAAGAAGCCCTCTTCTTGACACGCTTTGCCAAGTCTGTCACTATTGTTCACCGTCGCGACCAACTTCGTGCCCAAAAGGTTTTGCAAGACCGTGCCTTTGCTAATGAGAAAGTCAACTTTATCTGGGATTCTGTTGTCAAAGAAATCAAAGGTGAAAACCGAGTAGAATCTGTAATTTTTGAAAATGTAAAAACAGGTCAAGTGACAGAACAAGCCTTCGGTGGTGTCTTTATCTATGTTGGTTTGGATCCTGTTAGCGATTTTGTTAAAGAATTGAATATTCAAGACCAGGCAGGCTGGATTGTAACAGACAATCATATGAAAACTAGCGTTGATGGCATCTTTGCAGTTGGGGATGTTCGCCAAAAAGATCTTCGCCAAGTAACAACAGCAGTTGGAGATGGGGCTATCGCTGGTCAAGAAGCTTACAAGTTTATCACCGAACATAGTTAAGAAAAAAAGTTTCCAATCTTTTGATTGGAAACTTTTTTATAGTCGGTTTCGGAAAACTTCGTACATGAGAATGGCTGCAGCCACACTGGCATTGAGACTTTGAACATGTCCATTCATGGGAATGGTAATCATCTCATCGACCTGTTTTTTGATGTTGCTAGAGATGCCTTTTCCTTCATTTCCAATGATGAGGGCGATTTTTCCTTTTGTATTCCACTTGTGGCAAGGGGTACCGTTCATATCCGTTCCAAAGGTCCAGAATCCTTGATCCTTGAGTTTGTCTAGAGTTTGACTGAGGTTGGTCACTCGGGCAATCGGTACATGCTCAATAGCACCTGTGGCCGTTTTGGCAACAACAGGAGTTACACCGACAGCGCGGTGTTTGGGGATAATGACTCCTGAAACATTGGTCGCATCAGCTGTTCGCAAGATTGAACCCAGATTATGAGGGTCAGTTAGACCATCCAGAATCAATAAAAGTGGATTTTCTTCTTGACGTGTTTTTGCAAGGATGTGATCCAGCTCACTATAGGCAAATTCGGACACTCGTAGAACAAAACCTTGGTGAACAGCGCCTTCGGTCATTTCAGAGAGGGATTTTTTTGAAGTCCAAGAAATGGAGACCTTCTTTTCTGTAGCCAGTTCCTTGACTTTCTCAACATTCTTACCTCGAAGATCTTCTTGGAGGTAGAGTTTGTTTCCAGTATTTGCCAGGAGGGCTTCGGTAACGGCGTGGACGCCATAGACAATATCATTTGTTTTCATGCCTCTATTATAACACAAAACCCCGTCTTGCAACGGGATTTTCTTTATTCGAGGATGAGGAGTCCATCTTTGACAGCAAATGGGTCTTTTTCATTGATACGATCGTAAAACATGATTCCGTTTAGATGATCAATTTCGTGTTGGACAACGATAGAGTTGTAGCCTTTGAGCTTGATACGGTGTTTTTCGCCGTCCTTGTCAAAATAATCAACAGTGACACGAGCATGACGAACAACATAGCCTGGCACGTTACGGTCAACAGATAGGCAACCTTCTCCTTCGCCAAGAGCAGCATCTTGAACAGAGTGAGAGACGATTTTTGGATTGTACATAACAGCTTGCAGGTCGTAGGCTTCCTGTGGAGTTTCACCTTCTTCCACAATATTGGGCACTAAAACAGCAATAACGCGTTTTGAGATATCGAGTTGGGGAGCAGCAAGTCCAACACCACCGCGGAGCCCCATCTTTTCAGCCATAACAGGATCTTGGGAATGTTTGAGGAATTGCATCATCTTTTCACCAAGGATGATTTCCTGGTCAGACAGTGGAAAAGTAACCTCCTCAGCAACTGCGCGAAGAGTAGGATTCCCCTCGCGGATAATATCGTTCATATCAATTAAGTGAGCAGCTTTTGTAATACGTTCTATTGCAGACATTTTCTCTCCTTTCATTACCTCTACATGATAACACAAAATAGGCGAGAAAGAAAGTCGCAGAAGTTCCTAAAAAATAATATAATAAACGGTATTCCTCTTTTGTCTGTGGTATAATAAAAGAAAAAACTTGCAGTAAAAGCAAGGGGGGAATAAAGATGGAAAAGCGACAAGATAGACGGTCTCATGACTCTCTTTATGGGGTGTGGAGAACTAGTGTTGATTTCTTTCGGAATTATAAATCCTGGACCAATGCCCAGTTTATTATTGTGTTATTGCTTGCAGTTGCCTTATCCATGGGGGGAAACTTATTAGTTCGAGCAGTACAAGGTAGTAAGGGAACGAGTCCTAGTAGTCAAACTCTTGATTCTGCTAGTACATCTGGTCAATCCAAGGAAAATCAGTCTGGCGAAACGACGGCGCGTATCATGGCAAATGGCGACCTTCTCTACCATATCCCTATCTACCGAACAGCTCTTAAAGAAGATGGAACCTATGATTTCCATGAAAATTTTGAGTATGTAAAACCCTGGCTCAAGCAAGCGGATTTGGTAATTGGTGACTTTGAAGGAACAGTGAACAAGGACCACTATTTGGCAGGTTATCCTCTCTTTAATGCACCAGGAGAAGTCATGGATGCGATCAAGGATGCAGGTTACCAAGTTCTAGATTTGGCTCATAATCATATTTTGGATTCTCAAATTGAGGGAGTAGTTTCAACAGCTCAAGCTATTGAAAAGGCTGGAATGACACCCATCGGAGTCTACACACATGAATCCCGTGACCAAGCACCTATAGTCATCAAGGAAGTCAATGGTATCAAGGTAGCTCTCCTGGCCTATTCCTACGGTTTTAATGGCATTGAGCAGTATATCTCTCAAGAGGACTATAATCGCTATCTTTCTGATCTGAATGAAGATAAGATGAAGGCAGAAATCGAGCGTGCTGAGAAGGAAGCAGATATTACTGTTATTATGCCTCAGATGGGAATTGAGTACCAGCTAGAACCAACGGAAGAACAGAAAACACTGTACCATAAGATGATTGACTGGGGAGCCGATATTATCTTTGGAGGGCACCCTCACGTCGTTGAACCTGCTGAAACAGTTGAAAAAGATGGTGACAAAAAACTGATCATCTACTCCATGGGGAATTTCCTCTCAAATCAACGCATTGAAACCATGCAAGATGAGGAAAATGCCAAGTGGACGGAGCGCGGTGTTCTCATGGATGTAACCATTAAGAAAAAAGATGGCAAGACTAGGATTGAAACGGCAAAGGCACATCCGACATGGGTCAATCGAACACCCAAAGGGACTTACTCTCCAGAAGGCTATCCGCTCTTCCTCTATCAGACCTATATCCTAGAGGACTTCATCGAGGGAGGCAGTCACCGTGACAAGTTGGACGAGGCGACCAAGGAACGAATTGACACGGCCTATAAAGAAATGAATGAACATGTAGGGTTGAAGTGGCAGACGCTCACTCTAAAGGAGATATGATGACGATTAAATTAATTGCAACAGACATGGATGGAACCTTGCTAGACCCGAGAGGGCAGCTAGATCTACCCCGCTTGGAAAAGATTTTAGATCAGCTGGATCAAAGGGATATCCGTTTTGTCATTGCGACGGGGAATGAAGTTCACCGTATGAGGCAATTACTAGAACACTTGGCGAGTAGAGTAGTTCTGGTTGTTGCCAATGGGGCGCGTATTTTTGAAAACAATAAACTGATTCAAGCGCAGACCTGGGATGATGCTATGGTTGACACGGCTTTAGTTCATTTTAAAGGGAGAGAGTGCCGAGATCAGTTTGTCGTAACAGGTATGAAGGGTGGTTTTGTCAAGAAAGGGACTGTTTTTACAGACCTAGAAAAATTTATGACACCAGAGATGATTGAAAAATTTTATCAACGAATGAATTTTGTGGAAGACTTGCAAGCTGACCTCTTCGGTGGAGTGTTAAAGATGAGTATGGTTGTTGGTGAAGAACGCTCTAGTTCTGTTTTGCAGGAAATCAATGACCTCTTTAATGGTCATATAAGAGCCGTTTCTAGCGGTTATGGGTGTATTGACATCCTCCAAACTGGTATTCACAAGGCATGGGGATTGGAAGAATTACTCAAGCGCTGGAATTTGAAATCGGAACAAATCATGGCCTTTGGTGATAGT
This sequence comes from Streptococcus sp. C300, assembly GCF_000187645.1. GTDB lineage: Bacteria > Bacillota > Bacilli > Lactobacillales > Streptococcaceae > Streptococcus > Streptococcus oralis_CQ. The sequence continues at coordinate 287,023 of NZ_GL732466.1, read as the reverse complement.
GAAAACGATGTCGAAATGTTAGAACTGGCTGGAATTGGCTATGCCATGGAAAATGCAGCTGATGAGGTCAAGGCAGTTGCGACTGCCCTAGCACCAGCTAACAGCCAGGCGGGTGTTTATCAGGTCCTAGAAAATTGGTTAGAGAAAGAGGGATAAGGTGGCAGTACAGTTATTAGAGAATTGGCTCTTAAAGGAGCAGGAAAAGATTCAAACCAAGTATCGTGAATTGAATCAAGTTTCTGTTCTAGAGCCAGATATTATCTTTATTGGTGATTCGATTGTGGAGTATTACCCTCTGCAAGAGTTGTTTGGGGTTGCCAAGATGATTGTTAATCGTGGCATCCGAGGCTACCAGACGAGATTGTTATTAGAGAATTTGGATGCCCATCTTTATGGTGATGCTGTGGATCAAATTGTTCTCCTAATTGGGACAAATGATATTGGAAAAGATATTTCCATGAATGAAGCTTTGGATAATCTTGAGAACGTGATCCAATCGATTGCCCGAGAATATCCGCTGTCTCAAATAAAGCTTCTTTCGATACTGCCGGTCAATGAAGGAGAAGAATACAAGCAGACAGTATATATTCGTACCAATGAAAAGATCAGAGAATGGAATCAAGCCTATGAGGCTCTAGCCTCCGCCTATATGCAAGTAAATTTTCTACCAATTTATGATAGTTTGACTGATGCAGAGGGACAACTTAAATCAGCCTATACAACGGATGGTCTCCATCTAAGTGTAGCCGGTTATCAAGCATTATCAGATGCTTTGAAAACGTATCTGTTCTAAAGAATTGGCTTGATTTTGCATTTTTTGTGAAGATAGGTTATAATAGTTCTAACATCCTGGGGTCGTTACGGATTCGACAGGCATTATGAGGCATATTTTGCAACCCGTGTGGCGACGTAAACGCTCAGTTAAATATAACTGCAAAAAATAACACTTCTTACGCTCTAGCTGCCTAAAAAACAGCAGGCGTGACCTGATTTGGATTGCTCGTGTTCAATGACAGGTCTTATGATTAGCGAGATACGATCAAGCCTTGTCTAGTGGTTTGATAAGAGATTAATAGACTCGCAGTTCCTAGGCTTGAGTTATGTGTCGAGGGACTGTTAAAATAATACATAACCTATGGTTGTAGACAAATATGTTGGCAGGTGTTTGGACGTGGGTTCGACTCCCACCGGCTCCATTATGAACGGGTATACAGTAGATTTTTTCCAAATTGTATCCTTCGTTGTATCCTATTTATTCTAGTGTGTTAGTGGAGAATTACTCAAGAGGCTGAAGAGGACGGTTTGCTAAATCGTTAGGTCGGGTAACTGGCGCGGGGGTTCGAATCCCCCATTCTCCGTTAGATAAACCCAGTGTTTTTCTAAACAAATCTGCTTGGAGGTGGTCTCCAAGAGTAAATTTTCATAATGAGGTGAAACATGAAAAAGATCAAGTTACTAAGTATCTTAGCACTTTCGACGGTTGTCTTGGGTGCATGTTCTGTATTTTCTAATCAGTCATCTGAAGCTTCTTCTGATAACAAGGAGAATACAGAACAAGTTGAGAAGAAAGATGAAGCAGCAGAAGTTAAAGAAAAAGTTACAAAAGATGCTGAGATTCTCTTAGACTCAGTTCTTACTAGCGACTCTGCTCGATTTAAGAAGATTTATGGCGACACTTATGAAAAATGGACTGAGGCAGTATTTGCTGTACAAACAAGTGAAAAAATCAAAGAAGAAGGGCTTTCACCTGCGTCTACCTACTCAGTACAATGGCACAAAGATTTCCCTGTAGAAACTCCAGAAGAAACCATTTCAGGTTTCTTGAAGATGAGACGTAGATTATATCAAGATATCGGTTCTTACACTGTTAAAGACGTGAAGGTTGATGAATCAGGAAATACAGCGACTGTTACTTTCAACTCTAAGAAGTTACACTCTAAAGGATTGGCTTCATCTACAAGGGAAGTTCTCACTACTCTTATTGGAGGTGTTGATAACCTAGGTAAATACAATCAAGCTGGTTCAAACGTTGACATCAAGCGTTACCAAACATTGGTTTCTTACTGGATTTTTGAGCATCTATTCAAGAAAGATTTCTCAACCTACAGTGACGTTGACCCTAACTTAGCTCATACACCTTTCACTACTGGTGATTTTGATACTGAAATCAAATTAACAAAGGATAAGGATGGAAACTGGCTGATTTCTCAAGAAGATTACCGTACTTTGGCGACAGAGTTGCTTGATGATACAGAAGGTTATGATAAAATTGTCCGTAAAAACTCAACGAAGTCTAATGATAAATCAACAGACAAGTCTTCTGATAAATCTTCAAACAAATCCACTGATAAATCAACAGACAAATCTTCAGATAAAAAAGATAAAAGCAATATCTAATCTTTAGATTTAAAAGAAAAACAAGTAGTCAAAATAAACTACTTGTTTTTTTATGAATTAGGATAGGGAAGGATACAGAAAAATGTGATGTGATAGTTAGAGTAACTCAGCCTTTCATTTCTAGATATTGTTCTTAGAACGATAAAAAAACTGCATTGAGGTGCAGTTTTTCTTTTTTCTACGGAAGACATGGGATTCGAACCCACGCACGCTGTTACACGCCTACCGCGTTTCCAACACGGCCTCTTAAGCCTCTTGAGTAATCTTCCAATACTTACTCAAATAGTCTACCATAAAGCCACTTATCTTGCAATAAAAATTTTGGAAATAAGAAAAATGATAGAATTTGAAAGAAAATGATAAAAAATGCTTGACTTTGGTAGAGAATGTGCTAGAATGAATAGTGTAAACGATAACAGGAGGTGGTTTGGTGTTAAAAACTGAGCGGAAGCAACTGATTTTAGAGGAGTTAAATCAACATCATGTAGTTTCCCTAGAAAAATTGGTTAGTCTATTAGAAACATCAGAATCGACAGTACGAAGAGATTTGGACGAGTTGGAGGCGGAAAACAAGCTTCGCCGTGTTCATGGTGGAGCAGAACTACCTCACTCCTTGCAGGAAGAAGAAACCATCCAAGAAAAATCTGTCAAAAACCTTCAAGAGAAGAAGTTACTGGCTCAAAAAGCAGCCTCTCTTATCAAGGAACAAGATGTTATCTTTATTGATGCTGGAACGACAACTGCTTTTTTAATCAAGGAATTGGTTAATAAGAATATTACAGTTGTAACTAACTCCATTCACCATGCGGTTCAGTTGGTTGAAAAACAGATTCCAACTGTCATGGTTGGAGGAAGTGTCAAAATGGCAACAGATGCATGTATCGGTGGTGTTGCTCTTAACCAAATCAATCAATTGCACTTTGACCGTGCCTTTATCGGGATGAATGGTGTGGACGATGGTTATTATACGACTCCTGATATGGAGGAGGGAGCCGTGAAGCGTGCTATCTTAGAGAATGCCAAACAAACCTATGTCTTGGTGGATTCATCAAAGATTGGTCAAACTTGCTTTGCAAAGGTAGCACCACTTAAACGCGCTATTGTCATCACAAGTCAAGGGCATGAGCTCTTGCAGGTTATTAAGAAGAAAACGGAGGTAATAGAAGTATGATTTATACAGTCACACTCAATCCATCCATTGACTATATCGTTCGCTTAGACAAAGTAGAAGTCGGTAGTGTCAATCGAATGGACAGTGATGATAAGTTTGCTGGTGGGAAAGGAATCAATGTTAGCCGTGTTTTGAAGCGCTTGGATATTCCTAATACTGCGACTGGATTTATCGGAGGATTTACTGGTAAATTTATCACAGATACTTTGGCAGAAGAGGAAATTGAGACACGTTTTGTCCAAGTAGCAGAAGATACTCGCATCAATGTCAAGATTAAAGCAGACCAAGAAACAGAAATCAACGGGACTGGTCCAAATGTGGAACCGGCTCAGCTAGAAGAGTTGAAAGCTATTTTGTCTAGTCTGACAGCAGATGATACGGTTGTGTTTGCGGGTTCGAGTGCTAAGAATCTAGGTAATGTTATTTACAAAGATTTGATTGCCTTGACACGCCAGACTGGTGCGCAAGTGGTTTGTGACTTTGAAGGACAGACCTTGATTGATAGTTTGGACTACCAGCCACTTTTGGTTAAACCAAACAATCACGAGCTTGGAGCTATCTTTGGAGTGAAACTCGAAAGTTTAGATGAAATCGAGAACTATGCTCGTGAGTTACTAGCTAAAGGTGCACAAAACGTCATCATCTCTATGGCTGGAGACGGTGCCCTTCTTGTCACATCTGAGGGAGCTTACTTCGCTAAACCTATCAAGGGAACAGTCAAAAATTCAGTCGGGGCTGGTGACTCTATGGTCGCTGGATTTACAGGTGAATTTGTCAAATCAAAAGATGCAGTAGAAGCCTTCAAATGGGGGGTAGCTTGTGGAACGGCAACGACCTTCTCGGATGACTTGGCAACAGCGGAATTTATTAAAGAAACATATGAAAAAGTTGAGGTAGAAAAACGATGAAAATTCAAGACCTATTGAGAAAAGATGTCATGTTGTTGGATTTACAGGCAACTGAAAAAACAGCTGTCATCGAAGAGATGATTAAAAGCTTGGTAGATCACGGTTATGTGACAGATTTTGAAACCTTTAAAGAAGGAATTTTGGCGCGTGAAGCTCTCACTTCCACTGGTTTGGGTGACGGAATTGCTATGCCTCACAGCAAGAACTCTGCTGTAAAAGAAGCGACCGTTCTTTTTGCTAAGTCAAACAAGGGTGTTGACTATGAGAGTTTGGATGGGCAACCAACTGATCTCTTCTTCATGATTGCGGCACCAGAAGGTGCTAATGATACTCACTTGGCAGCCTTAGCAGAATTGTCTCAATACCTGATGAAAGATGGCTTTGCGGATAAACTTCGTCAAGTAACTTCGCCTGATCAAGTGATTGAGCTCTTTGACCAAGCTTCGGAAAAAACAGAAGAAGCTGCTGTGGTTGAACCTGCAAATAAAGGTGGAGACTTCCTTGTAGCTGTAACAGCATGTACTACAGGAATTGCTCATACCTACATGGCACAAGAGGCCTTGCAAAAAGTTGCAGCTGAAATGGGTGTTGGTATCAAGGTTGAAACCAACGGTGCTAGCGGTGTTGGTAACCAACTAACTGCAGAGGATATCCGCAAGGCTAAAGCTGTTATCATCGCTGCTGACAAGGCTGTTGAGATGGATCGTTTCGATGGAAAACCTTTGGTTAACCGTCCAGTTGCAGACGGTATCCGTAAGACTGAAGAATTGATCAACTTGGCTCTTTCAGGAGACGCTGAAGTTTATCGTGCTGCTAATGGAGCAAAAGCTGCAACAGCATCTAATGAAAAACAAAGTATCGGTGGTGCTTTCTACAAACACTTGATGAGTGGTGTATCTCAAATGTTGCCATTCGTTATCGGTGGTGGTATCATGATTGCCCTCGCCTTCTTAATCGACGGAGCTTTTGGTGTGCCACAAGATAGTCTTGGCAATCTCGGATCCTACCATGAACTAGCTTCTATGTTCATGAAAATTGGTGGAGCAGCCTTTGGCTTGATGCTTCCAGTTTTTGCAGGATACGTAGCCTACTCTATCGCTGAAAAACCAGGTTTAGTAGCTGGTTTCGTTGCTGGTGCTATTGCTAAAGAAGGTTTTGCCTTTGGTAAAATTCCTTATGCTGCAGGTGGTGAAGCAACTTCTACTCTTGCAGGTGTCTCATCTGGTTTCCTAGGTGCCCTTGTTGGTGGATTTATCGCAGGAGCCTTGGTTCTTGCTATCAAGAAATACGTTAAAGTTCCTCGTTCACTTGAAGGTGCTAAATCTATCCTTATCCTACCGCTTTTCGGAACAATCTTGACAGGATTTGTTATGTTGGCTGTCAACATTCCAATGGCAGCAATCAACACTGCTATGAATGACTTCCTAGGTGGTCTTGGAGGAGGTTCAGCTGTCCTTCTTGGTATCGTTCTTGGAGGCATGATGGCTGTTGACATGGGTGGACCAGTCAACAAAGCTGCTTATGTCTTTGGTACAGGTACGCTTGCAGCGACTGTTTCTTCAGGTGGTTCTGTAGCTATGGCGGCAGTTATGGCTGGAGGAATGGTTCCACCACTTGCCATCTTTGTCGCAACCCTTCTTTTCAAAGATAAATTTACTAAAGAAGAACGCAACTCTGGTTTGACAAACATCATCATGGGCTTGTCATTTATCACTGAGGGAGCGATTCCATTTGGTGCCGCTGACCCAGCTCGTGCGATCCCAAGCTTTATCCTTGGATCAGCAGTAGCAGGTGGACTCGTTGGTCTTGCAGGAATCAAACTCATGGCGCCACACGGAGGAATCTTCGTTATCGCTCTTACTTCAAATGCCCTTCTCTACCTTGCCTCTGTCTTGGTTGGCGCAATTGTAAGTGGTGTGGTTTATGGTTACCTACGCAAGCCACAAGCATAAAATGGATTAGAATAGAAAGATTGTTACCATTTGGTGCAATCTTTTTCTCTATTCGAAATGGCTGTGAAATATGGTATAATAGAAGAATGGCAAACAAGAATACTACAAAAACAAGACGGAGACCGTCTAAAGCAGAACTTGAAAGAAAACAGGCTATCCAGAGGATGTTGATTTCCTTAGGAATTGCCTTATTGTTGATTATTGCAGCCCTCAAACTCGGCGCGGCAGGTGTCACTCTTTACAATCTCATTCGACTGGTGGTTGGAAGTTTGGCCTATGTGGCCATTGGTGCCCTTCTCATTTATCTCTTTCTATTTAAATGGATCCGCAAGCAAGAGGGACTTCTATCAGGATTTCTCTGTATCTTTGCTGGCTTGCTCTTGATTTTTGAGGCCTACTTGGTATGGAAATATGGCTTGGAGCAGTCAGTCCTAAAAGGGACCCTGTCTCAAGTTATGACGGACCTGACTGGTATGCGGGTGACTAGCTTTGCTGGTGGAGGCCTGCTTGGTGTCGGACTTTATATTCCCATAGCCTTTCTTTTCTCAAATATCGGGTCGTACTTTATTGGAGTTCTTTTGATTCTAGTTGGGGCACTCTTGATCAGTCCTTGGTCTATTTATGATGTTGCAGCCTTTATTGGAGCTCAGTTTAGATCCTTCATGGAAAAACAGGAACAGAGAAAACAGGAACGCTTCATCAAGAGAGAAGAAGAGAAGGCACGTCAAGAAGCTGAAGAAGCTGCCAGAATTCAGAGAGAACAAGAAGAACAGGATGCATTACCGCTTCCTCCTGTAGATCCTGAAACGGGAGAAATCTTATCAGAAGTACCAGTCTACGATTTCCCACCAATTCCTGAGGAAGAATGGATTGAACCGGAGATTATTCTCCCTCAAACTGACTTTGACGTTTCAGATGTGGAAGAAGATTTTGAGGATGAAGAGGTGCAGGTTGATTTTTCTGCCAAGGAAGCCCTCGAATACAAGCTACCAAGCTTGCAACTCTTTGCGCCAGATAAACCCAAAGATCAATCCAAGGAAAAGAAGATTGTTCGAGAAAACATCAAAATCCTAGAAGAAACCTTTGCTAGCTTTGGTATCAAGGTGACGGTGGAACGAGCTGAAATTGGACCATCTGTTACAAAATATGAAGTCAAGCCAGCCGTTGGTGTACGGGTTAACCGTATTTCCAATCTGGCAGATGACCTAGCTCTAGCTCTGGCGGCCAAGGATGTTCGGATTGAGGCTCCGATCCCTGGTAAATCCCTAGTCGGAATTGAAGTACCCAACTCTGAGATTGCGACCGTTTCCTTCCGTGAACTCTGGGAACAGTCTCAGACTAAACCAGAAAATCTCCTCGAAATTCCTCTGGGTAAGGCTGTCAATGGAACTGCTCGAACCTTTGATCTTTCCAAGATGCCCCACCTACTGGTTGCAGGTTCGACGGGATCAGGGAAATCAGTTGCAGTTAACGGTATTATCGCTAGCATTCTGATGAAAGCAAGACCCGACCAGGTCAAGTTTATGATGGTCGATCCTAAGATGGTTGAGTTATCCGTTTACAATGACATTCCTCACCTCTTGATTCCAGTTGTGACAAATCCACGCAAGGCCAGCAAGGCTCTGCAAAAGGTTGTGGATGAGATGGAAAACCGTTACGAACTCTTTGCTAAGGTTGGAGTACGAAATATCGCTGGCTACAATGCCAAGGTCGAGGAATTTAATAGCCAATCTGAGTACAAACAAGTACCGCTGCCTTTGATTGTTGTCATTGTGGATGAGTTGGCAGACCTCATGATGGTGGCTAGCAAGGAAGTAGAAGATGCCATCATTCGTCTCGGACAGAAGGCGCGTGCCGCAGGGATTCACATGATTCTCGCAACACAGCGCCCATCGGTTGATGTCATCTCTGGTCTTATCAAGGCCAATGTCCCCTCTCGTGTGGCTTTTGCAGTTTCATCGGGAACAGATTCACGCACCATCTTGGATGAGAATGGAGCAGAAAAACTGCTCGGTCGAGGAGATATGCTCTTTAAACCAATTGATGAAAATCATCCAGTCCGTCTACAAGGATCCTTTATCTCAGATGATGATGTCGAACGCATCGTAAACTTCATCAAGGCTCAGGCAGATGCGGACTACGATGACAGCTTTGATCCAGGAGATGTCCCTGAAAATGAAGGAGATCTCTCTGACGGAGAAGCTGGCGGCGATCCGCTTTTTGAAGAAGCTAAGGATTTGGTTATCGAAACCCAGAAAGCTAGCGCTTCGATGATTCAGCGTCGTTTGTCAGTTGGATTTAATCGTGCGACCCGCCTGATGGAAGAACTCGAAATGGCAGGTATCATAGGTCCAGCTGAGGGAACCAAACCACGAAAAGTATTGCAACAATAAAAAAATAACTTCTTTCCAAATTTGGAAAGAAGTTATTTTTGTGATTACTGGTTCGTTTTAGTTTCAGAACTCGTCGTATTTGACTGTGTTCCGTTATCGCTAGTTTCTTTTGTTGAGGAAGGTGTAGAAGGATCCTGAGTTGTTGTTTTCTGATCTTCTTTTTTCTCCTCTTTTTTATTGGATTGAGAAGTTTCTTCTTGCGTGGTATTTTCTTTAGTAGAAGTGTTGTCCCTGTTAGGAGTAGTATTTTCCTGAGGGGATTCTTTTTGAATTTCCTTGACAACAGTTGTTTGAGTTGTCGTCGGTTCTTTCTTGTTGTTTTTGTTATTATCCATAGCGTTCATGATGGTAATAGTAGCGGTGATGAGACCAAGGATACTACCGATGGTAGCAATCGTTTTTTGAAAGACAGTAAAGCCCTTTTTGATGTGTTCTGTTTTTGGTTTTGAAGTTCTACGATAGTTAGACATGATACTCTCCTTTAATTATGATTTATTATACCTCATTTCTTTAAAAAAATCTTAAAAAAAGAGAAACCTCCCTTTCTTGTCGCAGGTCTCTTTTCGTGATACAATAGAAGGAGTGATTTTAGAAAGCGTGAGAAAACATGATCTACTTTGATAATTCGGCGACAACCAAGCCTTATCCTGAAGCACTTGAAACCTACATGCAGGTCGCTTCAAAAATTGTAGGAAATCCATCTAGTCTCCATCGTTTGGGAGATCAGGCAACACGAATTTTAGATGCTTCCCGGCAGCAAATTGCAGATTTGATTGGCAAGAAAAGTGATGAAATCTTCTTTACCTCAGGTGGTACAGAAGGAGATAACTGGGTCATCAAGGGTGTGGCCTTTGAAAAAGCCCAGTTTGGCAAGCACATTATTGTGTCAGCTATTGAACATCCAGCAGTCAAGGAATCAGCCCTTTGGCTTAAAAGTCAAGGTTTTGAGGTGGATATTGCCCCAGTTGATAGCAGAGGATTTGTGGATGTTGAGGCTCTAGCGAATTTGATACGACCTGATACGATCCTCGTTTCCATCATGGCAGTTAACAATGAAATCGGCTCTATCCAGCCTATTGAGGCTATTTCGAAACTGTTAGCAGATAAGCCAACTATTTCCTTCCACGTTGATGCAGTTCAGGCACTCGCTAAGATTCCGACAGAGGAGTATTTAACTGATCGAGTGGATTTCGCAACCTTTTCGAGTCATAAGTTTCATGGTGTCAGAGGTGTTGGCTTTGTCTATATCAAGTCTGGTAAGAAAATTACGCCTCTTTTGACTGGTGGTGGTCAGGAGCGAGACTATCGTTCGACAACTGAAAATGTGGCAGGGATTGCAGCGACAGCCAAATCTCTCCGTTTATCTATGGAAAAGTTAGATATCTTTACTAATAAGATAGGGCAGATGAAATCAGTCATTCGCCAAGCGCTTTTGGACTATCCAGATATTTTTGTCTTTTCAGCTGAGGAAGACTTTGCCCCTCATATCCTGACTTTTGGGATTAAAGGTGTTCGTGGTGAAGTCATTGTTCACGCTTTTGAAGACTATGACATTTTCATTTCGACAACCTCTGCTTGTTCGTCCAAGGCAGGAAAACCCGCAGGGACCTTGATTGCCATGGGAGTGGACAAGGATAAGGCCCAGTCAGCTGTTCGCCTAAGCCTAGACTTGGAAAATGATATGAGTCAAGTCGAGCAGTTTTTGACCAAGCTAAAATTAATTTACAATCAAACTAGAAAAGTAAGATAGGAGCATTTATGCAGTATTCAGAAATTATGATTCGTTACGGAGAATTGTCAACCAAGCACAAAAATCGTATGCGTTTCATCAATAAACTTCGTAATAATATTTCAGACGTTTTGTCTATATATCCCCAGGTTAAGGTAACCGCAGATCGCGACCGTGCCCACGCTTACCTCAATGGAGCAGATTACACAGCAGTAGCAGAATCGCTCAAACAAGTCTTTGGGATTCAAAATTTTTCTCCTGTGTATAAGATTGAAAAGTCAGTGGAAGTTCTGAAGTCTGCTGTCCAAGAGATTATGAAGGAAATCTACAAGGAAGGCATGACCTTTAAAATCACTAGCAAGCGTAGCGATCACAACTTTGAATTGGACAGTCGTGAACTCAATCAAACTCTTGGTGGAGCTGTTTTCGAGGCTATTCCAAACGTGCAAGCTCAGATGAAAAATCCAGATATTAATCTTCAGGTTGAGATTCGTGAAGAGGCTGCCTATCTTTCCTATGAAACTTTTCGTGGAGCAGGAGGATTACCTGTGGGAAGTTCTGGTAAAGGTATGCTCATGTTGTCAGGAGGAATTGATTCACCTGTGGCAGGTTATCTAGCTCTTAAACGTGGGGTAGATATTGAAGCCGTCCACTTTGCTAGCCCGCCATACACAAGTCCTGGTGCCCTCAAGAAAGCCCACGATTTGACTCGGAAATTGACCAAGTTTGGGGGCAATATCCAGTTTATCGAGGTGCCTTTCACAGAGATTCAAGAGGAAATCAAGGCTAAAGCGCCAGAAGCCTACCTTATGACCTTGACACGACGTTTTATGATGCGGATTACCGACCGTATTCGTGAGATACGAAAAGGTTTAATTATCATTAATGGGGAAAGTCTTGGTCAAGTAGCCAGCCAGACCTTGGAAAGCATGCAGACTATCAACGCTGTGACCAGCACTCCAGTCATTCGTCCCTTGGTTACCATGGACAAGTTGGAAATCATTGACATCGCGCAGGAAATCGATACCTTTGAAATTTCAATCCAGCCTTTTGAAGACTGCTGTACTATTTTTGCACCTGACCGTCCTAAGACCAATCCTAAGATAGAGAATGCAGAGCAGTATGAAAAACGCATGGATGTTGAAGGCTTGGTTGAGCGAGCAGTGGCTGGGATTATGATTACTGAAATCACTCCCCAGGTTGAAAAAGATGCTGTCGATGAGTTAATTGACAATCTCCTCTAATCAGAAAATCCAGAAGAATTCAGAAAAACAAATGAAGAAAGTTAGTTATTTATCCTTAAAATGGACATTAACTGACTTTTTTTCTATTTTTGTGGTATAATAAGATAAAATTTTGAATATAGAGAGTTTTCTGACAATGAATCATTCCTACTTTTACTTAAAAATGAAAGAACACAAACTCAAGGTTCCTTATACAGGAAAGGAGCGTCGTGTGCGTGTTCTTCTGCCTAAAGACTACGAGAAAGACACAGATCGTTTTTATCCTGTTGTTTACTTTCATGATGGACAAAATGTCTTTTACAGCAAGGAGTCTTATATCGGACACTCTTGGAAGATTATTCCAGCCATTAAGCGAAATCCTGATATCAGTCGCATGATTGTCGTTGCCATAGATAATGATGGTATGGGGCGGATGAATGAGTATGCAGCTTGGAAGTTTCAAGAATCTCCTATCCCAGGCCAGCAGTTTGGTGGTAAGGGTGTGGAGTATGCCGAGTTTGTCATGGAAGTGGTCAAGCCTTTTATCGATGAAACCTATCGTACCAAAGCTGATCGCCAGCACACGGCTATGATTGGTTCGTCACTAGGAGGCAATATTACCCAGTTTATCGGACTGGAATACCAAGATCGAATTGGTTGTCTAGGTGTCTTCTCATCTGCCAACTGGCTTCACCAAGAAGCCTTTAACCGCTATATCGAGCGCAAGAAATTGTCGCCTGAACAGCGCATTTTCATCTATGTAGGAACAGAAGAAGCAGATGATACGGACAAGACCTTGATGGCTGGCAATATCAAACAAGCCTATATCGACTCGTCGCTTCGCTATTACCGTGATTTGATTGCAGGTGGAGTACACTTGGATAATCTTGTCTTGAAAGTTCAGTCTGGTGCCATCCATAGTGAGATTCCATGGTCGGAAAATTTACCAGACTGTCTCCGATTTTTTGCAGAGAAATGGTAAGTTAAGAAAGGAGAAAGCCAATGCATATTGAAAACCTCAGCCACTGGAGTGGCAATCTCAACCGTGAAATGTATCTCAACCGTTATGGACATGCTGGGATTCCAGTTGTTGTTTTTGCTTCATCTGGTGGCAGTCACAATGAATACTATGATTTTGGCATGATTGATGCCTGTGCTTCCTTTATCGAGGAAGGGCGCGTCCAATTTTTTACTCTCTCCAGTGTTGACAGTGAGAGCTGGCTAGCCACTTGGAAAAATGGTCATGACCAAGCGGAGATGCATCGTGCCTACGAACGCTATGTGATTGAGGAGGCCATTCCTTTTATCAAGCATAAGACAGGTTGGTTTGACGGAATGATGACGACAGGTTGCTCCATGGGGGCCTACCATGCACTCAATTTCTTCCTCCAGCATCCAGATGTCTTTACCAAGGTGATTGCTCTCAGTGGTGTTTATGACGCACGTTTCTTCGTTGGCGATTACTACAATGATGATGCTATTTACCAAAACTCGCCAGTCGATTATATTTGGAATCAGAATGACGGCTGGTTTATCGATCGTTACCGTCAGGCAGAAATCGTCGTTTGTACGGGTCTCGGTGCCTGGGAACAAGATGGTCTGCCATCTTTCTACAAGCTCAAAGAAGCCTTTGACCAGAAACAAATTCCAGCCTGGTTTGCTGAATGGGGACACGATGTCGCCCACGACTGGGAATGGTGGCGTAAACAAATGCCTTATTTTCTTGGACACTTGTATCTATAAAAGGAGTTGCCTATGAATTACCTTGTTATTTCTCCCTACTATCCGCAAAACTTCCAACAGTTTACAATCGAGTTAGCTAATAAAGGCATCACCGTTTTGGGAATTGGTCAGGAGCCTTACGAACAACTAGATGAGCCTTTGCGCAATAGCCTAACTGAGTATTTCCGTGTAGACAATCTTGAGAACATAGACGAAGTCAAACGTGCTGTAGCCTTTCTTTTCTACAAGCATGGACCTATCGACCGTATCGAGTCCCACAATGAATACTGGCTTGAGCTGGACGCAATACTCAGAGAACAATTCAATGTTTTTGGTGCCAAACCGGAGGATCTCAAAAAGACCAAGTTTAAGTCTGAGATGAAGAAACTATTCAAAAAAGCAGATGTCCCTGTGGTACCTGGAGCTGTTATCCAGACGGAAGCAGATGTGGATAAAGCAGTGAAAGAAATCGGTCTACCAATGATTGCCAAACCTGATAATGGAGTGGGAGCGGCAGCAACCTTTAAGCTTGAGACAGAAGAAGATGTAAATCACTTCAAGGCTGAATGGGACCATTCTAC
>NZ_GL732466.1:240718-272905 GCF_000187645.1 Streptococcus sp. C300 | reverse complement strand
TGAGTATTTCCGTGTAGACAATCTTGAGAACATAGACGAAGTCAAACGTGCTGTAGCCTTTCTTTCTACAAGCATGGACCTATCGACCGTATCGAGTCCCACAATGAATACTGGCTTGAGCTGGACGCAATACTCAGAGAACAATTCAATGTTTTTGGTGCCAAACCGGAGGATCTCAAAAAGACCAAGTTTAAGTCTGAGATGAAGAAACTATTCAAAAAAGCAGATGTCCCTGTGGTACCTGGAGCTGTTATCCAGACGGAAGCAGATGTGGATAAAGCAGTGAAAGAAATCGGTCTACCAATGATTGCCAAACCTGATAATGGAGTGGGAGCGGCAGCAACCTTTAAGCTTGAGACAGAAGAAGATGTAAATCACTTCAAGGCTGAATGGGACCATTCTACCGTTTATTTCTTTGAGAAATTTGTCACTTCTAGTGAAATCTGTACCTTTGACGGGCTTGTGGACAAGGATGGCAATATCGTCTTTTCAACGACTTTCGATTATGCCCATACACCACTTGATCTCATGATTTATAAGATGGACAATTCTTACTATGTGCTTAAGGATATGGATCCTAAGCTGCGCAAGTATGGTGAGGCCATTGTCAAGGAATTTGGAATGAGAGAACGCTTTTTCCATATCGAGTTCTTCCGTGAGGGAGACGATTATATTGCCATTGAGTACAATAACCGTCCTGCAGGTGGCTTTACCATTGATGTTTACAATTATGCCCACTCTTTTGACCTCTACCGAGGTTATGCGGCTATCGTAGCAGGAGAGCCGTTCCCTGGTTCATATTTTGAACCCCTCTATTGCTTGGCGACTGCTCGGCGTTTAAGTTCACATTATGTTTACTCAGAAGAGGAATTACTAGCTAAATACCAAGGAGGTTTTAAGGCTAAGAAAATCATGCCAGCAGCCTTTGCAGAGTTACAAGGAGATATTCTCTATATGTTGACAACTCCAAGTCGTGAGGAGCTGGATCAGATGTTAGCAGACTTTGGTCAACGTCAAGAATAACGATTAGGATGAAAGGTGTTTGACCCCTTTTGTCCTTTTCTTAAAGATAAGTTAAATAAAGCGTTTTCCATAGATTCTTTTAGAAAAGATATTGCTAAAAGGGCTAAAAATTGATAGAATAAGGATTGTCTAAAAAAATTTAAGGAGAATCTATCAAATGGATTTTACATGGGCTATTAAATATGCCACAGAATTCTTGGGAACTGCTATTTTGATCATTCTTGGTAATGGTGCAGTTGCTAACGTTGAACTTAAAGGTACGAAAGGTCACCAAAGTGGCTGGCTCGTTATCGCGGTTGGTTATGGTATGGGGGTTATGATCCCAGCTTTGATGTTTGGTAATGTATCTGGTAACCACATCAACCCAGCTTTCACTCTTGGACTTGCTGTTAGTGGACTTTTCTCTTGGGAGCAAGTACCATATTACATCCTAGCACAAGTTTTGGGAGCAATCTTTGGTCAAGCTTTGGTTGTAGCGACTCACCGTCCTTACTACTTGAAGACAGAGAACCCTAACAATATCTTGGGTACCTTCTCAACAATTTCAAGCATTGACCACGGTACAAAAGAATCACGTTTTGCAGCTACTGTTAACGGCTTCCTCAATGAGTTTGTAGGTTCATTTGTTCTTTTCTTTGCAGCACTTGGTTTGACTAAAAACTTCTTTGGTGCAGAGGTTCTTCAATACATGAAACAAATGGCTACTCAAGCTGGACAAACTGTTGATTTAAGTGAATTGGCAGTGAAAGCTCAAGTAGCTCCACATACAGCTGCTGGGATCTCAGTTGCACACTTGGCACTCGGTTTCCTAGTGATGGCTTTGGTAACTTCACTCGGTGGACCTACTGGACCTGGTTTGAACCCAGCTCGTGACTTTGGACCACGTCTTCTTCACGAACTCCTTCCAAAATCAGTTCTTGGTCAACACAAGGGTGATTCAAAATGGTGGTATGCATGGGTTCCAGTTGTAGCTCCAATTGCAGCGGGTATTGCGGCAGTAGCACTATTCAAACTACTTTACCTATAAGAAATGAAACTGGGGTATCCCAGTTTTTTTGTTATAAAATTTCTAAATAAAATAGATATGGCTTGTAAAATATTCGAAAATCCTTTAAAATAAAAGAGTTGGAGGAATTTATGAATGTGAATGAGATTGTTCGGATCGTTCCGACTTTAAAAGTTAATAATCGAAAATTAAATGAAAGATTTTACATTGAAACCCTGGGGATGAAACCTTTGCTGGAAGAGTCTGCCTTTCTTTCCTTAGGTGATCAGACAGCTACGGAGAGATTGATTTTAGAAGAAGCTCCAAGCATGAGAACACGCAGAGTTGAAGGGCTTAAGAAGCTAGCTAGACTCTTGATAAAGGTTGAGAATCCTTCTGAAATTGAGAGCCTTCTTTCTCAGATGAAGTTTCTTCCTCGCTTATTTAAAGGTAACCGTGGGTATGCTTTTGAGATTGTTTCACCTGAAGAGGATGTGATTCTTGTTCATGCGGAAAATGATGTAAGAGATCTGGTTCCACTGGAAACTGTTCCTGAATTTTATTCAAATACAAGTATAAAATACTTGAGCCAATTTGAGGTTTCTATGGAGTTGCGTTTGCCTGAAGGGACAGAGAGTTTACTTGATCCCGAAGGAGTAGCGCCAGTAATTACCTTTACTAAAGGACAAGGACCAGATTTGGCTGTTGAAAACAATGTCACTTGGGACCTGACGATGTTAAAATTTTTAGTCAAGAATTTTGATCTAACCAGTCTTCGTCAGAAATTTGAAAAGACAGGCTACTTTGTCCCTAAGTCTGAAAAATTCTTCCTCGGTAAAGATACCAATAACATTGAATTGTGGTTTGAAGAAGCATGAAGTGGGAAAAAATTCTAAGAAAAATAGAAAATCAAATTGAGGCAGGGATTTATCCCGGGGCCTCTTTTGCGTATTATAAGGATGGTGAATGGAAAGAGTCTTATCTAGGATTGAGTGATCCAGAAAGAGACTTGAAGACAGAAAGTGGTTTGGTTTATGATCTAGCCAGTGTGAGTAAGGTCGTGGGAGTGGGGACGGTTTTGACCTTCTTGTGGCAGCAGGGCACATTAGATATTGATCGACCGGTAACGGATTTTTTACCGGAGTGTGATTATCCTGATATCACTATACGGCAGCTTCTGACCCATGCCACAGACTTGGACCCCTTTATTCCCAATCGAGACAAGTTAAGTGCAGAGGAATTAAGAGAAGCCATGTTTCACCTCAACAGACGAAATCAGCCAGCCTTCCTATACTCGGACGTTCACTTTTTACTCTTGGGCTTTCTTTTGGAAAAAATCTTTAACCAAGACTTGGATCAGATTATAGAAGAACAAGTTTTGGAAGCATGGGGAATGAAGGAGACCAAGTTCGGTCCCGTTGAGCAAGCTGTCCCAACAGTGAGAGGGGTGGAGGCCGGAATCATTCATGATCCCAAAGCTCGTCTATTAGGGAAACACGCTGGAAGTGCTGGTTTGTTTTCGACTGTTAAGGATTTGCAGATCTTTCTGGAACATTACTTGAAAGATGATTTTGCTGCAGAATTGAGCCGAAATTTTTCTCCTTTAGATGATAAGGAGCGTTCGCTAGCTTGGAACCTGGAGGGCGCCTGGCTCGACCATACGGGCTATACTGGTACCTTTATCATGTGGAATCGAGAGAAACAAGAAGCTACTATCTTTTTATCCAATCGAACGTATGAGAAGGATGAGCGTACCCAGTGGATAGTTGACCGAAACCAAGTCATGGAAATGATTCGTCAAGAGGAGTAGGGGGAAGCATGTCGAAAACCGTAAAAGGAACTCTGTATACAGTAGTGGCAGGGATTGCTTGGGGCTTGTCTGGAACCAGTGGCCAATACCTGATGGCACACGGGATTTCTGCTTTAGCCTTGACCAATTTGCGACTTATCATTGCAGGCTTGGCACTGGTGTTCTTATCCTATACGACTTCAAAGGATAAATTCCTTTCTTTTTTAAAAGACAAAAAAAGTCTGCTATCTCTGTTGCTATTTGCAGTTTTTGGACTTTTCTTAAACCAGTTTGCCTATCTTTCTGCCATTCAGGAAACCAATGCTGGAACGGCGACAGTTCTCCAGTATGTATGCCCCGTTGGGATCTTGGTTTATACCTGTATGAAGGATAAGGTAGCTCCGACACTGGCTGAGATTATTTCGATTGGATTGGCTATAGGAGGAACTTTTCTGATCGCGACGCATGGGAAAGTCGACCAGTTGTCTGTCACACCCCTAGGTCTGTTCTGGGGCCTCTTTTCAGCCTTGACCTATGCCCTCTATATTATTCTTCCCATCGTTTTGATTAAGAAGTGGGGCAGTATTTTGGTGATTGGTGTCGGGATGGTTATTTCTGGTGTAGTGGCTATTCCCTTCACAGGAGTCTTACAGGCCAGCATACCAACCAGCTTAGATTTTCTCTTTGCATTTGCTGGGATTATCATCATCGGAACGGTCTTTGCATATACAGCTTTCCTAAAGGGAGCTAGTCTGATAGGCCCTGTTAAGTCTAGTTTATTAGCTTCCATAGAACCAATTTCTGCCGTTTTCTTTGCCTTTCTGATTATGAAGGAACAGTTTTATGCGATTGATTTTATAGGTATGGCTATGATTTTACTAGCCGTGACCATTATTTCATTGAAAGATTTACTGTTGGAAATAAAGAGTAAGTAATTAAAAAATCCACTCAATCGAGTGGATTTTGTGTGTATAGATGATTAGTCTTTATTTTCGTGTGGCAAAATCAAGTTTAAGATAATTCCTGTCATGGCTGATAAAGCAGTACCTGAAAGGGTTACTGGACCGAGTTTAAGGATTGCTCCACCAAGTCCAAGTACCAGCATAGCACTTGCAATGATGAGGTTACGCATTTGGCTGAAGTCAACGCGTTCCTTAATCAAAACTTTTAGACCGTTGCTTGCGATAACTCCGTAGAGAAGGATGGACATGCCACCAAGCACAGCATTTGGAATGGTTGAAATCAAGGCAGTGAATTTACCTAGGAAGCTAAGAGCAATGGCGATGAAGGCCGCGTTACGGATAACAGAGACAGAAGCGATACGAGTCATCCCGATAACCCCTGTATTTTCTCCGTAAGTCGTATTAGCTGGTCCACCTAGGAAGGCTGATACAGATGTCGCGATACCGTCACCGAGAAGCGTACGGTGGAGTCCTGGTTCTTTCAGGAATTGACGGCCACAGATTTGGCTTAAAACTGTGTGGTCTCCGATGTGTTCTGAAATGGTTACAATAGCGATCGGCAAGATAGCGATTGTTTCAGGACCGAAGTACAAGTTGTACTCTTTAAAGGCACCACCCGTGCTAAATGGCAAGTAGAAACCAGGAATTTCAAACCAATTGGCTTGAAGGACTGGGGTAAAGTCAACCAAACCAAGCATCATAGCGAAGATGTACCCACCGATGATGGCAAAGAGGAAAGGAATGATACGAAGGAAACCTTTTCCTTTTGTATTGATAAAGGCGGCAATCAAGAACGTCACGACAGCTACAAGAGCGTTTTTCCAGTTTCCGTCTGCTACGAGTCCAGCATTCGTTACAGCAGAACCAGCAAGACCAAGACCGATAACGATGATCATAGGTCCGATAATGATTGGGGGCAAGAGTTTGTCAATCCATTTCGTACCTGCAAAACGAACACTTGCTGCTACAAGGACATAGACCAAACCAGTCAAGATGACCCCAGTTTGAGCAGCAGATACATCGCCTCCCATTTCTTTCATGGCTAGAGACATAGCTGTGATAAAGGCGAATGAAGAACCTAGGTAAACTGGAACCTTAAAGCCAGTAGAAATCATGTAGATAAGAGTTCCAATACCGGATGCAAAGAGAGCAACCGATACGGGCATTCCCAAAATTAAGGGAACGAGAATGGTTGCACCAAACATGGCAAACACGTGCTGGAAGCTTAGAAGAATACCTTTACCAGCAGAAGGACGTTGATCAACGTCTAGTAACAAGTCAACAGTTGATTCCTGTTTCATAAAAACCTCACTTTTGGGCACCAAAAAAGAGCCCATTATTTTGCAGCAATAGGCCCTCAGAGTAAGACTTTTTAAAAAATAGCTATCTTTTAAAAATTTATATAAATCTGCGCCTTCGTCACCTCACAGGATGACATTAAAAACCTTTGCTTGTGATAGTATAGCAGAAAAAAATGATTTTGTAAATCATTTTTTCCCGAGCCCAGAAATACGAGAGCGGGGTCCGTTTTGTAAACGAATTTTTCCCGAGCCCAGAAATACGAGAGCGAAGTTGATTTTGTAAATGGTTTTCTGAATTTTAAACAAGGGGGCACCATTGTTTAAAGTGGGCGTTTGTTGGGCATGCCAGCCTTTCTTGGGTACTTGTTAGGTGTTTCCTTTTTCTTTTCGACCACAGTGATGTAGCGCGGATCTCCATTTGGTAGGGCGTAGCTGAGATTGTCTTCGACCTTGCTGAAGAGGAGGTTGAGGGCATTCTGGGCTTCTAGCAATTCCTCGGGGGCATTGCTGGCCTTGAGTGCCAATAGTTTTCCGCCGACTTTAAGATAGGGAATGGTCAGTTCAGACAAAACCTGCATACGGGCAACCGCACGAGCCGTCACCACATCAAACTGGGCACGGAAGTTCTTGTCTTGAGCAAAGTCTTCTGCCCGTCCATGGTAGAAGTGAACACCATCCAAATCCAGCTCTTGAGCCAAAAGTTGAAGGAAGTTGATGCGCTTATTGAGCGAATCAATGATGGTCACATCTAACTGTGGATAGAGGATTTTCATGGGCAGACTAGGAAATCCTGCCCCCGCTCCGATATCAAGAAGTTTGATAGTTTCATTTGAAATCAAGCCTTGCAGAATAGGTGCAATCGAATCATAAAAATGTTTGAGATAAACTTCTTCTTTGTCTGTAATAGCGGTCAGGTTAATCTTTTCATTCCACTCGACCAAGAGCTCAAAATAGCGTTCAAATTGGTTCTTTTGCTGGTCCGAAAGTGGAAGATTTTGCTCAGCTAGTAGGCTGTAAAATGTTTCTGGTTTCATAGTAGTTTCCTTCTCTAGTATCATCTTATTTTACCATATTCATTAAAAATTTGATATACTGGTAGTAATCTAAAAGCAGAAAGGAATAAGATTATGACTTGGATTATTCTTGGAGTTTTGGCTCTGATTGTTATTTTTGTGATTGTTAGCTATAACGGTTTGGTTAAAAATCGTATGCAGACCAAGGAGGCTTGGAGCCAGATAGATGTTCAGTTGAAGCGTCGTAATGATCTCCTCCCAAACTTGATTGAAACAGTCAAAGGCTATGCGAAATATGAAGGTTCTACTTTGGAAAAAGTAACAGAACTTCGTAGACAAGTAGCCGCAGCAACTTCACCAGCTGAAGCTATGAAGGCCAGTGATGCCCTTACCCGCCAGATTTCTGGTATCTTTGCAGTAGCAGAGAATTACCCAGACTTGAAAGCTAGTGCTAACTTTATCAAATTGCAAGAAGAGTTGACCAATACAGAAAATAAAATTTCTTACTCACGCCAACTCTACAACAGTGTTGTCAGCAACTACAATGTAAAACTTGAAAGCTTCCCAAGTAACATCATCGCAGGACTATTTGGCTTTAAAGCTGCAGACTTCCTTCAAACACCTGAAGAGGAAAAGGCAGTTCCTAAAGTTGACTTTAGCGGTTTAGGTGACTAAGATGTTGTTTGATCAAATTGCGTGCAATAAACGAAAAACCTGGATTTTGTTGCTGGTTTTCTTCCTACTCTTGGCCTTGGTTGGTTATGCGGTTGGCTATCTCTTTATGCGTTCAGGTCTTGGTGGCATGATTATTGCCTTGATTATCGGCCTTATCTACGCTCTGACCATGATCTTTCAATCGACAGAGATTGTCATGTCTATGAATGGGGCGCGTGAGGTTGATGAGCAAACAGCTCCAGACCTCTACCATGTAGTAGAAGATATGGCCATGGTCGCTCAGATTCCCATGCCGCGTGTTTTCATCATTGAGGATTCATCTTTAAATGCCTTTGCAACAGGTTCGAATCCGCAGAATGCCGCAGTAGCAGCAACGTCGGGTCTCTTAGCTATCATGAATCGCGAGGAGCTAGAAGCTGTTATGGGTCATGAAGTCAGCCATATCCGAAACTACGATATTCGCATTTCGACCATTGCTGTCGCCCTTGCCAGTGCCATTACCCTTCTGTCTAGTATGGCAGGACGGATGATGTGGTGGGGAGGCGCAGGTCGCAGACGGAGTGATAATGATCGTGATGGAAATGGTTTGGAGATTATCATGCTTGTTATCTCTCTCTTAGCCATTGTTCTAGCACCTCTCGCAGCAACCTTGGTGCAACTAGCCATTTCCCGTCAGAGGGAATTTTTGGCGGATGCATCCAGTGTGGAGCTGACTCGCAATCCTCAAGGGATGATCAATGCCTTGCGTAAGTTGGAGAATAGCGAGCCGATGCATCAACATGTTGACGATGCCAGTAGCGCTCTTTATATCAATGATCCCAAGAAAGGTGGCGGACTCCAAAAACTATTTTACACCCACCCACCTATCTCAGAACGAATTGAGCGTTTGAAACATATGTAAAAAAATCCAGAGGTCGTCTCTGGATTTTTGCTATGTTCAACATTTATAAATCTTGTAAATCAACAACTTCCAAACCATTTTCTGTTAAACGATAGATACTCGTACAGACCTCTTTTAAGAAGCATCTGTCATGCGAAACAGTGATCAGACCGCCGGGATAGGAGGCAAAGAGTTTTCTGATTTCGGGTTGAGAAGTGGGAGAAAAGTTTCGTGTAGGCTCATCCAGAAGGAGAAAGTTTGGTTTGCGCAACACTAAATCCAAAAGTAGAAGTTTACCCTGTTGACCACCAGATAAGGAACGGATTTGGTGGTGCATCTCTGGATAGCTGAAATTGAGACTGGCTAGGTGGGATTGGATTTTCTGTAGTTCCTCTTTTTGCCCTGTCTGGCTGAGATAGGCTACTGGAGATAAATTCAATTGCAGTTTTTTGTGGTAATCTTGTGGCATAAAACCAAGCGAAATTTCTCTTTTGACGCTGAGCAGTTGTTGCAACTTGGCTAACAGAGTTGATTTCCCAACACCATTTGGCCCAATGATACCGATTTTATCTTGGCCACGGACCGTTAGTCGTAACTCCTGAGCTAAAATACGCTCGCCAATGGACAAATTTTCTTTTTCCAGTTGGACTAAGACTTTAGAAGATGGTAATGGTTGGATGTCTGAAAAGAAAAGTTGGATTTGTTCCTCTTCAAGTGGCTTTTGGATCATGGACTGAGCTTCCTTTTCAAAGCGTTTTTCTTGAGAGAGAACAGTTTTCATCTTTTTAGCCAATAGGCGACCGGCAGTACTGTCTTTGGTAGCTCGAAGTGCAGTTTCTACATTTTGCTTGACGCGGCGATGCTTTTCCATGGTTTTGTCATAGGCTCTCTGGTCGTTAGCAGCTTGCTGGCTTTGTCTTGCAAAATTTGCCTTTCTTTGTTCACTATAGCGATCATAGTCTAAATGCTCGACTAGCGTTTCCGCTTCTTTCCGATGCTTGACCAGGCGCAAGTGGACGATAGTATCAGCCGTTTGAGAAAGAAAGTCTTCATCATGGGAAATGAAAATAACAGTTTGCCTAATCTTTCGAATCTGACCTTTTAGCCAATCAACCGTCTCAAGGTCTAGGTCATTTGAAGGTTCATCTAAAAATAGAATCTCAAAAGGTTTTGCCAACTCATGGATGAGTTGAATTTTCAAAGCTTCGCCCCCTGATAGACTGCCAATTTCTTGGTCGCTAGCAAAACGGTCGCTATCAAAGTGCAATTCCTCCGCCAAACGATAAAGAATACTGTAGTCTAAATCAGCAGAATCCAAAAAGAAGTAGTCGTGTAGAGTCCTATTTTTCAGGATTTCAGGGAGTTTTTGAGGAATGTAGGCCAGTGATTGAAGATCAGACTGGATGTCGCCCTTGATAGTAAAATCAGGTAATGCTTCCCCCATTAAAGCTCGTAGTAAAGTCGATTTACCATTTCCTTCTTCACCAATAATAGCAACCTTTTCCCCGTCTTGGATAGTCATGGTTAGGTCAGATACAAGATCTCGTAGATCTTTGTTTTGCGTGATAGTTAGATGATTGATTTTTATCATATTGTTGCCCTTTCTAAAATGTCGATAGTGCATAACAAAAAGCTCTACTTTATCTAGTAGAGCCCAAAGTCACTGTCAAAACTCTATTATCCTCGTTGAAAAACTCGTCAAACTAGCTTGGAGCTGCCTAACCCAACCCAAGAGGAGCATAGCTTTCTAGTTTTTCGATTTTCAGTGAGGACAAGATACTAGAAAATCTAGTATAAAAAGAGCACACAAAAAAGAGACAAAAACAAGATCTACTAAATAAAGATTCTTTATTTGATAGACTTAGTTGTTCATGTCTCCCTTACCTCCGAGTATTAGTACCTCTATCCTATACCATTCAGGAAATTTTGTCAATAGAAAACAAGTAATTTCAAGCTCTAAAATCCGAAAACAGGTCCATAGAGAGTCAGTACGTGTTTGACATGTTCGTAGTGGAACTTGTCATAGTTTCGCCAAGCAGTGCGAGCTTGATTGTTTAGTTTTAGGCTCCCTAGTCCAATCAGAAGACTGGTACGTTGGTAAAATTTCTCAAGGTTGATTAAGATACTGTTGTCCAGCTTTTCTGCTTTTTTTAGTTCCTTAAGAGTGGTGTTCAGCAGCTCTTGTAGTCGAAGATCATCGGCTGTTCCTTGTTTGCAGCTTTGGTAGCTTTTATTTAACTCGGAAAGGAGTTGATAAGCTTCGGTGATGAGTGCTTTGTCTTCCATATGAGCATCCTCCTTGCTCTGATCTATTCTTGCCTATAGTATAGCACTAATAGGAAGGTTTGTCATAGTAAATATGTTAAAAAATGAGATTTTAATATCAAAGTTTGGAAAGCTGACTTATAGCCTTTTCATGGTATAATCAAGTGAGTACATCTTTATGGAGGAAATATGAAGTTAAATATTCAAGAAATTCGTAAGCAACCTGAAGGCCTGCATTTTGAACAAGCTTTAGACCTGGCAGCAGAATTGTGTAAACGAAATCAAGAGATTTTAGATGTCAAAGATATCCTTGCAGTGGGGAAGGTACAGTACGAAGACCGTCTGTATTTCTTAGACTATCAGTTGTCATATACCATTGTCCTTGCTTCCAGCCGCAGTATGGAGCCAGTTGAGTTGGCTGAGTCTTATCCAGTGACAGAGGTTTTCATGGAAGGAGCGACCAACCAACTGGACCAGGAAGTTCTTGATGATGACTTGGTCTTGCCTATCGAAAATGGGGAAATCGACCTTGCTGAGAGCGTAGCAGATAATATCTTGCTCAATATCCCTATCAAAGTCTTGACGGCAGAAGAAGAGGCGGGCCAAGGTTTTGTGTCAGGAAATGACTGGCAAATCATGACTGAAGATGAATACCAAGCCCAACAAGCAGTCAAGAAAGAAGAAAACAGTCCATTTGCTGGCTTGCAAGGACTGTTTGATGGAGACGAGTAGATGGTTTTATCCAAGAAACGTGCCCGTCATGTCATAGAGGAAATTATTGCCCTCTTTCCAGATGCTAAGCCTAGTCTTGATTTTTGCAATCATTTTGAACTCTTGGTTGCGGTGATGTTGTCAGCCCAGACCACAGATGCAGCGGTAAACAAGGCCACACCAGGTCTCTTTGCTGCTTTTCCAACGCCACAAGCCATGTCTGTAGCGACAGAGAGTGAAATTGCTTCACACATTTCTCGCCTGGGACTGTATCGAAATAAGGCTAAATTCCTTAAAAAATGTGCCCAACAGTTACTAGAGGATTTTGATGGTCAAGTGCCTCAGACTCGAGAGGAATTAGAAAGTCTAGCTGGTGTTGGTCGTAAAACAGCAAATGTCGTCATGAGTGTGGGGTTTGGGATTCCTGCTTTTGCAGTGGATACTCATGTGGAGCGTATCTGCAAGCATCATGATATCGTTAAAAAATCAGCTACGCCACTTGAAGTAGAAAAACGTGTTATGGATGTCTTGCCACCAGAAGAATGGTTAGCAGCTCACCAGGCCATGATTTACTTTGGACGAGCTATCTGTCATCCCAAAAATCCAGAATGCGATCACTATCCCCAACTGTATGATTTTAGCAATGTTTAAGAGGACACTGAAAAAAGTTTTTGCTTGATTTTAAGGGTGCTTTATGCTATAGTAAATGATAACTAAATAATCCTTTAAACCTGTCCCGTGAGGCAGGCAAGGAGCGCGATAAAGTAGAAGGGTGAAGTCTATACTGTTTATAGTTGGGCTCGCTTGGCCATACATTTCAAGTCTCCTTGTAGAAGGAGACTTTTCTTTTTGGAGGTTTGTCATGAAGACAAAAGAAGTTGTAGACGAATTGACTGTCAAACGAGCGATTACGCGAATTACTTATGAGATTATCGAGCGCAATAAAGATTTGAATAAGATTATCCTAGCAGGGATAAAAACGCGTGGTGTTTTCATCGCTCATCGTATCAAAGAACGCTTGGAGCAGTTGGAAAACATCACAGTTCCTGTTGTGGAATTGGACACCAAACCTTTCCGTGATGATGTTAAAAGCGGAGAAGATACTTCTTTGATTTCTGTTGATGTGACTGACCGTGAGGTTATCTTGGTGGATGATGTACTCTATACAGGCCGTACTATCCGTGCTGCTATTGATAACATTGTCGGCCATGGTCGTCCTGCGCGCGTGAGTCTTGCGGTGCTAGTTGACCGTGGACATAGAGAATTGCCTATCCGTCCAGATTACGTTGGGAAAAATATCCCAACCAGCCGTTCTGAAGAAATCATCGTAGAGATGACAGAACTTGATGGCCAAGACAGAGTTCTGATTACTGAAGAAGCTTAGAAAGCTGAAGGAGTATCCATGTCAGAAAATCAACAAGCATTGAACCATGTGGTTTCTATGGAAGACCTTACAGTTGATCAAGTGATGAAATTGATCAAACGAGGGATCGAGTTTAAAAACGGAGCCCAACTTCCCTACGAGAACAAACCTATCGTATCGAATCTCTTCTTTGAAGATTCTACACGGACACATAAGTCCTTTGAAGTGGCAGAGATTAAGCTAGGGTTGGAGCGACTGGACTTTGATGTGAAAACTAGTTCGGTCAATAAGGGTGAGACACTGTATGATACCATCTTGACCCTATCTGCTCTAGGAGTAGATGTCTGTGTGATTCGCCACCCAGAGGTTGACTATTACAGAGAGTTGATTGCGAGTCCGTCGATTACAACTTCTATTATCAATGGTGGTGATGGTTCGGGACAACATCCTAGCCAGAGCTTGCTTGATTTGATGACTATTTATGAGGAATTTGGCCACTTTGAGGGTCTCAAGGTTGCTATTGCAGGCGACTTGGACCACTCACGTGTTGCCAAATCCAATATGCAGATTTTGAAACGCTTGGGAGCTGAACTGTTCTTTGCAGGACCTGAGGAATGGAGAAGTCAAGAGTTTGCGGACTATGGACAGTTTGTAACTATTGATGAGATTGTTGATCAGGTGGATGTTTTGATGTTACTCCGCGTTCAACATGAACGCCATGATAGTGGAGCAGTTTTTTCAAAAGAAGACTACCATGCTCAACACGGTTTGAACCAAGAACGCTATAATCGCTTAAAAGAAACAGCAATCATTATGCATCCGGCTCCAGTGAATCGAGATGTGGAAATTGCTGACCACTTGGTTGAAGCACCAAAATCACGCATTGTCCAACAAATGACCAATGGTGTCTTTGTTCGGATGGCAATCTTAGAATCCGTATTGGCGAGTAGAAACGCCAACTAAAACACAAGACGTTAAAAGACGCCAGTGAGCGTCCACGAGAGGTGAAAATATGACAAAAAGACTTCTAGTATTAGAAGATGGCACAGTTTTTGAAGGAAAAGCCTTCGGAGCAGACATTGATGTAACAGGTGAGATCGTCTTTAACACAGGGATGACCGGCTACCAAGAATCCATTACAGACCAGTCTTATAATGGACAAATCTTGACTTTCACTTATCCTTTGGTGGGAAATTATGGAATTAACCGTGATGATTATGAATCCATCATTCCAACTTGTAAGGGAGTTGTCGTTTTCGAAGAGGCGCGTCGAGCTAGCAACTGGCGCAACCAAATGACCTTGGACGAATTCTTGAAAGCCAAGAAAATTCCTGGTATTTCAGGGATTGATACGCGTGCCCTTACTAAGATTATCCGTAAGCATGGTACGATGCGTGCAACCTTGACCCATGTTGGGGACAGTATGGACCATGTGACGGACCAGCTCCAAGCAACAGTCTTGCCGACAGACAATATCAAGCAGGTTTCTACTAAAACTTCCTATCCAGCTCCAGGAGTTGGTTTGAGCGTGGTCTTAGTAGACTTTGGGCTCAAGCACTCAATCCTACGTGAACTTTCTAAGCGTAACTGTAACGTTACGGTTGTTCCGTATTCAACAACGGCAGAAGAAATTCTTCACCTAAATCCTGATGGAGTTATGTTGTCAAATGGTCCAGGTAACCCAGAAGATGTTCCAGAAGCACTGGACATGATTCGTGGTGTGCAAGGGAAAATTCCAATTTTCGGTATTTGTATGGGACACCAACTTTTTGCCATGGCAAACGGGGCTAAGACCTACAAGATGAAATTTGGTCACCGTGGATTTAACCACGCGGTACGTGAGATTGCAACAGGACGTGTAGACTTTACCAGCCAAAACCATGGTTATGCAGTCAGCCGTGAGGACTTGCCAGAGCATTTGATCATCACCCACGAAGAAATCAATGACAAGTCAGTTGAAGGTGTACGTCACAGATACCAACCAGGTTTTTCTGTACAATTCCACCCAGACGCAGCTCCTGGTCCACACGACGCTAGCTACCTATTTGACGAGTTTATTGAGATGATGGAAGTTTTTAAACAAGTAAACTAAGAACGAGCAAAAGCTCGTCGGAGAATTTATGTAACTGAACACGGACGGAAAGCTCGGAATTTAGAGAAACCAACTTGGATTGTCAATCCTTCCTTGGTTTCCTAAAATTCAATCGCTTTCTATTCGTCCTTTGTATCTTATTTAATGTCGCTCTGTGAGGCGACGAATAGAAAGGCAGGTCGTTTTTTAGTCGCTATCAGGCGAACTAAAAACTCCCTGCACTAGATTTTTTATCGAAAAATATCGTTTCTCTAAAAAATCGTCGGAGAATTTATTTAATGTCGCTCTGTGAGGCGACGAATAGAAAGGAGAAGATACATTGTTCGCGGAAGTGAACACGCCCTAAGAACTGTGTGAAAAAGATAAACATAGTCTTGACGCTAAAGGCGTCTGCACCGAGTTTCCTATTTTCACTGTGTTCTTTACGGGCTTTGTATCATAAACTATGCCTAAACGTACTGATATTCAAAAAATTATGGTGATTGGTTCTGGTCCGATTATTATTGGTCAGGCTGCTGAGTTTGACTACGCTGGGACCCAGGCCTGCTTGTCGTTGAAAGAGGAAGGTTATGAAGTTGTCTTGGTGAACTCAAATCCTGCAACCATCATGACGGACAAGGAGATTGCGGACAAGGTCTACATCGAACCGATTACACTTGAGTTTGTGACACGTATTCTCCGTAAGGAACGTCCAGATGCTTTGCTTCCAACTCTTGGAGGTCAGACAGGGCTCAATATGGCCATGGAATTGTCTAAAAATGGTATCCTAGATGAGCTTGGTGTCGAACTTCTAGGTACTAAATTGTCTGCCATCGACCAAGCGGAGGACCGTGACCTCTTTAAACAATTGATGGAAGAGCTTGAGCAGCCAATCCCTGAATCTGAAATTGTCAACACAGTTGAAGAAGCAGTGGCCTTTGCAGCAACAATCGGATACCCAGTCATCGTTCGTCCAGCCTTTACCCTTGGTGGTACTGGTGGTGGTATGTGTGCCAACGAGGAAGAATTGCGCGAAATCGCTGAAAATGGGTTGAAACTGTCACCTGTTACCCAATGTTTGATTGAACGTTCAATCGCAGGTTTCAAGGAAATCGAGTATGAAGTGATGCGCGATTCAGCTGACAATGCCCTCGTTGTTTGTAACATGGAAAACTTTGACCCAGTTGGGATTCATACAGGGGATTCTATTGTATTTGCCCCGGCGCAAACTATGTCAGACTATGAAAACCAAATGCTACGTGACGCGAGCTTGAGCATTATCCGCGCTCTCAAGATTGAAGGTGGGTGTAACGTTCAGCTGGCCCTTGATCCGCATAGCTTCAAGTACTATGTTATCGAAGTAAACCCTCGTGTATCGCGTTCGTCAGCCCTTGCTTCTAAGGCGACGGGTTATCCGATTGCCAAATTGGCTGCCAAGATTGCAGTTGGTTTAACCCTGGATGAGGTCATCAACCCTGTTACAGGTTCAACTTATGCTATGTTTGAGCCAGCCCTTGACTACGTGGTTGCCAAGATTCCACGTTTCCCATTTGACAAGTTTGAAAAAGGGGAGCGTCGTCTTGGAACTCAGATGAAAGCGACTGGGGAAGTCATGGCGATCGGTCGTAACATCGAGGAGTCACTTCTCAAGGCATGTCGTTCACTTGAAATTGGCGTTCACCACAATGAAATGCCTGAACTTGCAACTGTTTCGGATGATGCCTTGATTGAAAAGGTTGTGAAAGCCCAAGATGACCGTCTTTTCTACGTATCAGAGGCTATTCGCCGTGGTTACACACCAGAAGAAATTGCTGAATTGACCAAGATTGATATCTTCTATCTAGATAAACTCTTGCATATCTTTGAAATCGAGCAAGAATTGGGTGCCCATCCACAAGATCTAGAAGTTTTGAAAACAGCTAAACTCAATGGATTTTCAGACCGTAAGATTGCGGAACTCTGGAACACTACAGCTGACCAAGTTCGCCAACTTCGTTTGGAAAACAAGATTGTTCCAGTCTACAAGATGGTCGATACCTGTGCGGCAGAATTCGACTCTGAAACACCATATTTCTATTCAACCTATGGCTGGGAAAATGAGTCTATCAAGTCTGATAAGGAATCTGTACTTGTCTTAGGTTCAGGTCCAATCCGTATCGGTCAAGGGGTTGAGTTTGACTATGCAACTGTTCACTCTGTTAAGGCGATTCAGGCTGCTGGTTATGAAGCCATCATCATGAACTCAAACCCAGAGACCGTTTCAACCGACTTCTCGGTATCAGACAAACTTTACTTTGAGCCATTAACATTCGAAGATGTCATGAATGTTATCGACTTGGAGCAGCCAAAAGGCGTTATCGTGCAGTTCGGTGGTCAAACAGCTATCAACCTTGCCGAGCCATTGGCCAAAGCAGGTGTGACCATTCTTGGTACCCAAGTCGCTGACTTAGACCGTGCCGAAGACCGTGACCTCTTCGAGCAAGCCCTTAAAGATTTGGATATTCCACAGCCACCAGGACAAACAGCAACTAATGAAGAAGAAGCCGTGCTTGCAGCTCGCAAGATTGGTTTCCCAGTCCTTGTTCGCCCATCTTATGTCTTGGGGGGACGTGCCATGGAAATCGTTGAAAACGAAGAAGACCTCCGTTCTTACATGCGTACCGCTGTTAAGGCCAGTCCAGACCACCCAGTCCTTGTTGACTCTTACATCGTTGGGCAAGAGTGCGAAGTCGATGCCATCTCAGACGGAGAAAATGTTCTTATCCCTGGTATCATGGAGCATATCGAACGTGCTGGTGTTCACTCAGGTGACTCAATGGCCGTTTATCCTCCACAAACCTTGTCTCAAAAGGTGCAGGAAACCATCGCAGACTATACCAAACGTCTAGCAATCGGTCTCAACTGTCTTGGGATGATGAACATTCAGTTTGTCATCAAGGATGAGAAAGTCTATGTTATTGAGGTCAATCCACGTGCCAGCCGTACGGTTCCATTCCTTTCTAAGGTAACCAATATCCCTATGGCACAGGTAGCAACTAAGCTCATTCTTGGTCAAAGTCTCGAAGAACTTGGTTACCAGGATGGACTTTACCCAGAAAGCACTCGCGTTCATATCAAGGCTCCAGTCTTCTCCTTTACGAAACTAGCTAAGGTAGACAGCTTGCTCGGTCCTGAAATGAAGTCAACAGGGGAAGTTATGGGTTCTGATACTACTTTGGAAAAAGCTCTCTATAAGGCTTTTGAAGCTTCTTACCTGCACTTGCCAACCTTTGGAAATGTTGTCTTTACTATTGCAGATGATGCCAAAGAAGAAGCTTTGGATTTGGCTCGTCGTTTCCAAAATATCGGCTACGGTATTCTCGCGACAGAAGGGACAGCAGCCTTCTTTGCTAGTCATGGACTTCAAGCACAACCTGTTGGTAAGATTGGTGATGATGAACAGGATATCCCAAGCTTTGTTCGCAAAGGGAAAATCCAAGCGATCATCAATACTGTCGGAACCAAACGAACTGCTGACGAAGATGGTGAGCAAATCCGTCGTTCAGCCATTGAACACGGTGTGCCACTCTTTACAGCCCTAGATACAGCTAATGCCATGCTCAAGGTGTTAGAAAGCCGTAGTTTTGTCACAGAAGCGATCTAGTTGAGAAAGAATTTTTACAGTTTTAAAGCCAGCGTCAGAAAACGCTGGCTTTTGCAATACAGCTATTGTCTATTTCAACCATCATTCTTTCCTTAAGAATCATTCTAAATTGTGATATAATAAGGGAGAATTGGAAATGGAAAACTATTTTCATTATATTTTCAAAAATCCCATTAAGAAAATAGGTAAAGACAGATTAGAAAGTGTAAAATTCCGATGTCTTCTTACAAAAAAGTCTCTCTTTCTGAGATTAACCAATCTATTGAAACTCCGAATAACAATCATTTTTGGCAAAATCTAAAAGCATTTTTAGGACCTGGAGCTCTTGTAGCAGTTGGTTATATGGATCCTGGAAACTGGATTACTAGTGTGGTTGGTGGTGCTTCCTACAAATATAGTCTCTTATTTGTTATTTTGATTTCATCCATTATTGCCATGCAACTACAACAGATGGCTGGAAAGCTCGGTATCGTAACTAAGATGGATCTAGCACAGGCAACTGCACATCATGCTCCCAAATGGCTTCGCTATAGTTTATGGGTGATTTTAGAATTAGCTTTAATGGCGACCGACTTAGCCGAGGTTTTAGGCTCAGCGATTGCCTTAAATCTTTTATTTAAAATACCGATTATGGTCGCTATCCTCTTAACCGTTTTAGATGTATTTCTTTTGTTGTTGTTGATGAAATTTGGCTTCAAAAAAAATTGAAGCCATTGTTACGACCCTTATTTTAACCATACTAGCCATCTTTACCTATCTGGTGGCTTTATCTAATCCGAGTATTCAGGGTATCTTTGGTGGTTATTTACCGACTCCAACATTATTTGAAACACCATTACCAGGTCATGAAAGCCAATTGACCTTGGCTCTAGGAATTGTAGGAGCGACAGTCATGCCCCATAATCTCTATCTCCATTCCTCTCTATCCCAAACAAGGAAAATCAATCACAAAGATAAGAAGGATGTTCGAAAAGCCGTGCGTTTTATGACCTGGGATTCAAATCTTCAGTTGTCCCTAGCCTTTATTGTCAATTCCTTGCTTCTCATTTTAGGGGCATCTCTCTTTTTTGGTCATGCATCTGAAATTTCAGCATTCTCCCAAATGTACAATGCTTTACAGGATTCGACAATAGCAGGAGCGATAGCTAGCTCAACTCTGTCAACTTTATTTGCCCTAGCCCTCTTAGCAAGTGGCCAGAATTCGACCATTACAGGTACCTTAACAGGACAGATTGTCATGGAAGGCTTCTTACATCTGAAATTGCCTCAGTGGATTATCCGTATCGGTACCCGGATTTTTGCCTTGCTTCCTGTGATTATTGTTGCCGTCTTGTTTGGACATCAAGAAAAAACCTTGGATCAGTTATTGGTCTATTCACAAGTTTTTCTGTCAATTGCTCTTCCGTTTTCAATCTTCCCCTTAATCTATCTGACCTCTAAGAAGTCACTGATGGGAGAATTCACCAATGCCAAGTGGAACACCATCCTAGGTTACGCAGTTTCAATCATCTTGACCATTCTCAATATCAAGCTTCTTTTCGATATTTTTTAACCTCGTTTGAAATCAATTATAGTGTCAGCGTGAAGGTTGATAAAGAGAAAGTGGTAGTGGTTGGTTCATAAAAAGAAGTACAAAAAAAGAACAGTGGTAACTGTTCTTTTTTATCATTATTTGAGACCGTATTTTTTGTTGAAACGATCCACGCGTCCATCTGCTTGAGTGAACTTTTGACGTCCAGTGTAGAATGGGTGTGAGTCTGATGAAATTTCCACACGGATCAATGGGTAAGTTTCGCCTTCGAACTCAACAGTTTCGTTAGAGCGTTTTGTTGAACCGCTAAGGAATTTGTAACCAGTAGTTGTGTCCATGAAGACAACTGGGCGATATTCTGGATGGATATCTTTTTTCATTTTGCAATATTTCCTTTCTGCCATGGTCTCTTTGCGAGCCATAGATTGTTACCATACTAGTCTATCAGATTCTGATAAGTTTGGCAAGTCTTTTCCCTGATTTTATTAAAAATCTTGATAAAAAATCACCCCATTGTTTACTGGAGTGAGGGTAGAAGAATGATTAGTTCTCTTGATTTGGAGCTTTTTCTTCTGCTGATTTAGCCTCTTTTTCAGTTTCAGTAGGTTCTGTTTCTGTTGATTCTGTTACAGTTTCAGCTTCAGCCTCTGTTTCTGTTGGTTCGGCTACTGGCTCAGCTTCTGTTTTTGTTTCAGATTCTGTAGTTTCTTCTTTTACTGGTTCTGCGTTTTCTGCTGCTGATTCAGCTTCCACATTAGCTGGTTCCTTAGCTTCTTCTGTTTGCTCGGTTTCCTCTTTAGCTGTCTCTGTTTTTTCAGCATTAGTTTCTTCTTTTTTACGTTCTTGAGATTCTTTTTTGATTTCTTCGACTGCAGTTTTAACAGTAGAGCTTGTTACACGTCCGACAGTTTGAGCAAAATCTTTACCAGACTCAGCTAATTCAGTAAATGACTCTTTTGTAATTTTACCACCTGACATTGCCAAGAGACCAGTTACAACTAGTGCAATGCTAGCAAGAATAGCCAAAATCAAACCAAAGCCGATTGAAATGCCATATCCACCAAAGTTAGACATGTACTTATTTACATTAAAGAGACTATTTAGTGTGACGAGAGTTGCAATTGCACCCGCAACAATGACACCAATTGAGAACCCTTTAGGCATTGCTTTATTCATATTATTCAAGCAAGCAAGAACAATAGACACAATGGCTGCGATAATGACAAACCACCCATCTCCTTGGTAACCATTCACGCTATAGGACCCAAAAGAACCTGCATTTAAACCAGCCCATGGCAAGAGTGAACCAAGAATGGCTACTCCAGCAGAAATGAGAATATACAAACGATTTTTTTCCATTATAAGTCTCCTTTTATTCAGTTTGATTTATTATACCATAAACTGAGGTACAAAGAAACCGTATATTTTAAGAATATAGCATATAAAAGGCCAAGAAAATTCTTTCTTAGCCTTGGTGAATCTGTAGAGCCTCTTTCAGTTCTTTATATATTTGTTCGTTTTCTTCTAGACTATAGGAATTGGCACCACTGGCTAATGGATGCCCTCCTCCATCATGTCGTTTGGCAATTTCATTGATGGGGGTGATTTTGCTGCGCATTCGAACACGGAAGTGACCATCAGCTTGCTCAACAAAGATAGCCCAAGCCTTAACAGTATCAATTCGACCAGGTGCCCCAACAATCGCTGCTGTTTCAGCATCCGTAACCTTATATTTTTCCAAGATGTCTTGAGTAAGCAGAACGCGTGCAGCCCCATTCTCATCAACTTCTAAGTGATCATAAACATACCCTTGCAATTTTGCAATCTTGAAGCTCATGGTATCCATTTGACGAGACAGTCCAGCAAAGTCAAAATCAATTTCTCGGAGCTGGCCAGCTATTCTAAAGGTACGGGCACTGGTTGAAGGGTAGAGAAAACGCCCTGTGTCCCCGACAATTCCTGCATAGAGAAGTCGTGCCGCTTCACTAGACAAAGTTAGCTGATTTTCTTGAGCAAATAATGCAATCATCTCACTGGCGCTGCTTGAACTTGTATCCACCCAAGATAGGTCACCATAGATGTCATCATTTGGATGGTGATCGATTTTGATGGTGAAATCAGCTTGTTCGTAGCGTTTATCATCGATACGAGGACGATTCGCTGTATCACAAATAATAGCAAGAGCTCCTTGGTAGTCACTGTCTTGGACAGTATCCATTTCCGCCATCCAGGTTAGAGTTGGTTCGTTATAACCGACTGCTTTGATGGTCTTTTCTGGAAAATGGTGTGTGAGAAGAGCTTTCAAGCCCACTTGACTCCCTAAGGCATCAGGATCTGGTTTCATATGACGATGAATGATAATGGTATCGTATTCTTTGATTTTCTCTAAAATTTGCTGGTAAATTTCCATAAATAACCTCAATTCTTTCTCATTTCATTGTAGCACAAGAATTTTTATTTTTAAAATGAAAAAGATATGATATAATGGAGAAAGATAAATTGAGGAGGGCGATATGGCATTAGCAAAAATTGTATTTGCCAGTATGACCGGTAATACCGAAGAAATTGCAGATATTGTAGCAGATAAATTGCGTGACTTGGGCTTGGATGTCGATGTGGATGAATGTACGACTGTTGACGCTTCAGACTTCTTGGAAGCGGATATCGCAATCGTTGCGACTTACACTTACGGAGATGGAGAATTGCCAGATGAGATGATGGACTTCTACGAAGACCTAGCTGATCTCAACTTGAATGGTAAAATCTACGGAGTTGTTGGTTCAGGTGACACCTTCTACGACGAATTCTGTAAGGCTGTCGATGACTTTGATCGTGTTTTTGTAGCGACAGGAGCTGAAAAAGGTTCAGAGTGCGTTAAAGTAGACCTTTCTGCCGAAGAAGAAGATATTGAACGCTTGGAACAATTCGCAGAAGAATTGGCTGCAAAAGTAGGATAAGAAACAAGCTGCGCTGACTGGAAGGAGTCGGTGCAGTTTTTAGTAGTTAAACTAGATTTTACTAGCCTATTTGGTGGCTTTTTGATACAATAATTCAAATAAAGGAGGAGACACTATGGATTTAGCTAGTATTCGTCAAGAAATTGATCAAATCGACGACCAAATTGTTAAGCTCTTGGAAGAACGAATGCACTTGGTTGAGGGTGTTGTTGCCTATAAGAAGGCCTCAGGAAAACCTATTTTAGATAGTAAGCGAGAAGCAGTCATTTTTGAAAAGGTAAGGAGTCGTGTAATCAATAAGAGTTACCAAGAAACCATTGTTGCGACTTTTTCAGATATTCTCAAACGTTCGCGTGATTATCAGGATCAAAACATCAAATGAAAAAAGAACAATTCTATCCGCTAGGGATTTTTTTAGCTGCTATGTCAGGTGGCCTTGTCCGCTATTTTGTATCTAGTCAGTTGCCAGCAAGTCCTGAATTTCCTTGGGGCACCCTCCTTGTCAACTATCTGGGCATTATCTTCCTGATCTATCTGGTGAAAGGCTATCTGGTCTATAAGGGAACTAGTAAAGGCTTGGTTTTGGCACTGGGTACAGGATTTTGTGGTGGGCTAACAACCTTTTCTAGTCTAATACTTGATGCCGTGAAATTGCTCGATACCGGGCGTTATCTTAGTTTAGGCATCTACTTATTTTTGAGCATTGGTGGAGGTCTACTCTTGGCTTATGTTCTAGGGAGGAAGAAATGGTAATCGTTTATCTTGCAATCGCCTGTGGCTTCGGAGCCCTAGTGCGGTATTTCTTTTCCCGATATAATCAATCCTCGAAATTGCCCCTAGGAACTCTCATAGCCAATCTTCTCGGTTGTTTTTTGATTGGCTTGCTCTACAATCATGTGGATTCCAAGGAAGTCTATGCTATCCTCGCGACAGGTTTCTGTGGTGGGTTGACGACCTTTTCAACTCTGAATGACGAGCTGCAAAAACTGTTAAGTGACAAGAAGGTATTTTATAGCTATTTTCTCATAACTTACCTAGGCGGTTTTCTAGCGATTTTTTTAGGAATTCTGCTATAAATTTCTTTACTTTTAGGTGGAAATTTGGTAAACTGTATCTTGTGTGTAATGGACGCACAAAAATACAGTTTATCCGCTGAGGAAGGTTCCTTAAGATTGACAAAGATAGGAGAATAAAATGAATCCATTAATCCAAAGCTTGACTGAAGGTCAACTTCGTACAGATATCCCATCATTCCGTCCTGGTGACACTGTTCGTGTACACGCGAAAGTTGTCGAAGGTAACCGTGAACGTATCCAGATCTTTGAAGGTGTTGTTATCGCACGTAAAGGTGCTGGCATCTCAGAAAACTACACAGTTCGTAAAATCTCTAACGGTGTAGGTGTTGAGCGTATCTTCCCAATCCACACTCCACGTGTTGAAAAGATCGAAGTTGTTCGTTACGGTAAAGTACGTCGTGCGAAATTGTACTACTTGCGTGCACTTCAAGGTAAGGCAGCTCGTATCAAAGAAATCCGTCGTTAATTCGACTAAAAAACTCTGCTCACCCAGCAGGGTTTTTCTCTAGCTCCCTTAGTTCAATGGATATAACAACTCCCTCCTAAGGAGTAGTTGCAGGTTCGATTCCTGCAGGGGGCATTCTTAGTAAAACAAAGAAAAATAAAGAATATTCAAAGTGTTTATTTAACAGCAATCATCACAATTTATTTTTTAAGAATAATTTAGTAATTTTTATTTTTTGACCAAACGATGACCAAAATTTGACCAAAAATAAGTTTTTAATAATGAATATAGAATAAAGTGGATCATGAAGCTGGTCTATTTTGTTTTGTATTTAATTATTGGATAGTTGTATTTTAGGTCTGAAAGTGGTACAATATAAAATGAAAAAATATTATGTCAACGATAGCTGTAAGGGTCGATGATGAAACTGTGAAATTTTAAAAAAAGGAGAATATTTAAGATGGGGAATAAACTTTCTGTTGGTGAAGAGCGAGAAAGCATGAGTGCTGTTTTGGATTATCTAAAAGATAATGGAATTTTAACTTTACCAAAAAATGTTTCGGTTATAAAAAATGGGAAATTGATAGTTAACGACAGAATTGATGTGGCAGTTTTTGACTGTAATATTTACATGCGAGTGGATATTCTCTGGGAAGAGGCAGGGTACACAAGATATAGTGATTTAGGTCTATATGGTTCGTATGGTTCGTCTTATTATCGAATGACGTATGTTGATAGAATTTTAAAAATTAACTCAGATGATAATATTGAAATAGTTATTAAATAAATTAAATGTGATATCTTACCAGTTGAAGAGATAAGATTTTTTGAAATTATTGCTAATTCTAAGATGAAATAGACTAAAAACCGCTCTGCTGAGCGGTTTTCGTCTATTCTTTCCTTTTACAATGCCCATGTACGGATAGCATGGGCAACGCCGGATTCGTCGTTTGTTTTGGTGATGTATTTGGCGATTTTTTTGAGTTCTGGATTTCCATTTTCCATAACAACGGGGTTACCCACGACTTCCAGCATGGCGCGGTCATTTTCTTCGTCACCGATCGCCATGGTTTCATCTTTGGTCAATCCGAGTTTTTCAGCTAGGTGAGTGATGGCTGAACCCTTGTCTACATTCTTTTTAAGGAGTTCAAGGTAGAAAGGAGCTGATTTGTTAATAGAGTAGCGTTCGTAAAATTCTGCTGGTATCTTTTCAATCGCAGCATCGAGAATTTCTGGTTCATCGATAAACATACACTTGACGATTTCCTTGTCAGCCATTTCTTCAGGAGTACGGTAGAAAATAGGCATGCTGACGAGGGTTGATTCGTGCACTGTGTATTTTCCGATATTGCGATTGGCAGTATAGATACCGTCCTTGGTAATAGCGTGCATATGGACACCGAGTTTGCGACTGAGAAATTCCATATCGAGATAGTCCTCATAGGCTAAAGATTCGCTGATAATCTCATGGCCAGTAGCAGTCTCTTGGACAAGGGCACCATTGAAGGTTACGACATAGTCACCCTCGTCTCTCAATTGCAAGTCGTCCAGAAGTTTGGCAACGCCTGCGATAGGACGACCCGTTGCAATCACGACTTTGACGCCAGCTTCTTTGGCATCTTGGATGGCAGAAAAGACTTGAGGAGTGATTTCCTTTTTACTGTTAACCAGGGTACCATCGATATCGACGGCGATTAGTTTAATACTCATAAATTTCCTCTATTCGTTTTTATTTGGGGTAAAATGATCGTTCTCAATCAAGTGTAAAAATTGCTGGGTAATGCTTGCGAAGATGCTGTTTTGATCTAACATTTCTTTTGGAAAATAGAAACGATTGTCTCCGTGACGGCTGCCAGCAAGGGATTGGACGATAGGAGACAGGCTAGAGAGTTCTGCTAGATCTCCATTTTTCTGTAGAATCTCAATCTGTGTCCGTGGATTTTCAGATTCGGGACGATAGATATCATAAGGGAGGTCAAAGTTCTTATGAATGGCAGTATAGTAGTCTGGATCAAAACCGATTTCTTCAACCAGTTGTCTCATGCTTGCGAGTTGGTCTTGGTCTTTTTCTGAAAAAGTAATGGATTTAAAGACCTTGCGGTTGACAAAACGTTGCGATAAGTCGGCTAATATCTTGTCAGGACTGGTCATCCAGAGTTGGAAGTAGGTATTCATCACGCCGTCATCAAGTGCCAGATAGTCAGATAGAGTAACTTTCTTTTCAAAAAAAGGTAGCAAATGAGGAGAAGTGCGTGCAAAGAAATCTTTGTCTTCAGGATAGAGTTCCTTAGCGCGTTTGAGGAGATTTTGTAGGAGAACTTCCATGGCTCGTGTTGCTGGGTGGAAATAAACCTGCATATACATCTGGTAGCGACTGAGAACATAGTCTTCGATGGCGTGCATACCGTTGCGCTGAAAGGCGATGCCATTTTCGATAGGTCGAATGACCCGGAGAATTCGAGTCAGGTCAAATTCCCCATAAGATGCTCCTGTAAAATAGGAGTCGCGCAAGAGATAGTCCATGCGGTCTGCATCAATCTGACTGGAAATGAGCTGTACGACCTGCTTGTTAGGATAGGTATGGTCAATGACACTGGCAACTTTTTTTGGAAAGTCAGGCGCTACTTGTAACAAGACTTGGTGAATCTCTGTCTCAGGACTTTGGATAATTTCCTGAGTGATGGCTTCGTGGTCTGTATCAAAGAGATGTTCAAAAGTATGCGAGTAAGCACCATGCCCAAGGTCATGAAGGAGTGCAGCGGTCATAGTCAAGAGAGACTCAGCAGGATCCCATTCTTTAGGATATTTTTCTTCAAAAATCTCTGTGATGCGTCGTGCAATCTCATAGACCCCCAAACAGTGGGAAAAGCGACTGTGCTCCCCACCATGGAAGGTATAACTGGAAGTCCCTAGCTGTTTGATACGGCGAAGACGTTGAAATTCTTTTGTATTGATCAAGTCGTATATGACCTGATTATTGACGTGGATGTAGTTGTGAACTGGGTCACGGAATACTTTTTCATTCATATGACCATTATAGCAAAATCCTGCTCTTTTTGGTAAAATAGTAGGACAAGAGACATGAAAGAGGATTTGATGTGAAGATTCGGATGCGAAATAGGATTCAGTTTGATGAGCAGTTGGAAGTGATTGACCAGCTTTATGACGTTGAAGTGCGTGAAAAAGGGGATTATAGCTATCTGCTTTTTTATAATGAGGAAAAAGAAAAAGTGGTTCTCAAGTTTCATGGTCAAGAACTGGTGATGACCCGTTTTTCCAATCCGAAGACTATTATGAGATTTCTAAAGGATAGTGATAGTTTAGCCTATATTCCGACTCCAATGGGGATGCAGGAATTTATCATTCAAACGAATCGTTATCAACTGGATGGGCAAAAGATTGAACTCGCCTATCAACTGCAAAATCAAGATGGACAACTTTTTGCCAGCTATCAATTGGAAATTACTTGGGGATAAGAAAAAGGTTGCCGAATGCCAACCTTATTTGATATAGAGTTCTTGATTTTTTAGAACAATTTCACGCACACTTGCGAATTTCTTGAGTTTTTTAAGTTCTTCAGGATGGGTTACCAGAGTGATAACATAGCCTTCTTTACCCATGCGACCTGTACGACCAGCACGGTGGGTATAGGTTTCCATATCTCTAGGGACGTCGAAGTTGACAACACATTCCAAGCTATCAATGTCGATACCACGAGCCAGAAGGTCAGTTGCAAGGAGCAGGGTTAGTTGCTTATCTTTAAACTTTTCTAATATGACTTTTCGGAATTTAACATTGACATCGCTAGCGAGGGAGACAGCCAAGACATCCCGATACTGTAGTTTTTCCTCTGCACTTCCAAGGTCTGACAAGCTGTTAAAGAAGACCAGACCACGGAAATCCTCAACATGAGCTAGCTTTCGTAGCATGTCTACTCGATGACGTTGGTCTACCTGCATGTAGAAATGTTGGATGTTGTCCAGTTTTTGATCAGAGAGATCAATAGTGCGCGTGTTTGGTGCAATCTTTTCTTGGTCAAACTTGGTCGTCGCACTCATGTAGATGAGTTGGTGGTCACGAGGTGCGTAGTGGGTGATTTTTTCGACAAAGTGAATCTGAGAATCATCGAGCAATTGGTCAAATTCATCCAGAATGATGGTTTCTACATTCATCATCTTGATCTTTTTCAATTTAATCAACTCAAAGATACGGCCAGGTGTTCCAATCAGAATTTCTGGTCCTTTTTTGAGGCGTTCAATCTGGCGTTTCTGACTCGAACCTGATAAGAAGAGCTGAGCAGTTAAGCCGATAGCCTCTGCCCACGTTTTACACACGTCAAAAATCTGTCCAGCAAGTTCCGTATTTGGTGCTAGGATCAAGAGTTGCTGGGCTTTTTTCTTTTGTAGTCTGAGAAGACTTGGCAGGAGGTAAGCTAGGGTCTTACCAGTTCCTGTTGGGCTCACTCCTAGGAGGTTTTCTCCAGCAAGTATAGGCTCAAATAGTTGAGTTTGAATGGGGGTAAATTCTTGGAAACCGAGTTGGTCACTCAATTTCTGCCATTCAGTCGGTAGTTTGGTTTTCATTTTTCTGCCTCAAATCTAATGCCAGCAGTCTGGCGCATGGTATAGAGTAAATCATGAACAGAGCCTGCATCATCCAGCCAGTTCTGGTAAAGTGTCTGGTCTGGTTGCTGGATCATCTGAGCAAACGCAGCAACTTCCTCAGTCATCGTATGAGGAGCCTGTTGGATAGGGAGTTGAACTTGATTTCCTTGGTGGTCGCTAAAAATAGCTGAGCGGACATGTTCAATCGTGTTAAGGGTCAAGGTTCCATCTGCTGTGTAAATCTCACAAGGAAGATTGGAAGTGATGTTTTTCCCAGCCTTGATATGAACTTGAAAGTTAGGGTAGAAGAGGATACCATCTCCATTTAGGTCAATGCTATTGTCAAGCTGTTGAGCTTGGTAGGTCGCGTCCTGAGCCTTTCCAAAAAGGCGAACGGCAGCGTAGAGAGGATAAATCCCCAAGTCCATAAGAGCTCCACCAGCAAAACGGTCTGAAAAGACATTTGGCGTCTGTCCAGCCAATAAGTCAGGCATCTTGGAAGAATACTTGACATAGTTGAAATCTGCTCCCCAAATTTGCTTGTCTGCCAAAAAATTCTTGATAGTGGTAAAGGCTTCCTCGTGGTAATTACGAGCTGCCTCAAAGATAAAACAGTGATTTTTCTCAGCTGTCTGTCTCAAATTCAGCCATTCTTGTGGCTGAGTGACAGCTGGTTTTTCAAGAATGACGTGCTTACCAGCAGATAAGGCAGCCTTGGCTTGAACAAAATGCAAGGAGTTTGGACTGGCGATATAGACCACATCAAAGGAAGACTTAAAGAAGTCTTCTAATTGATCAAAGAGTTGGATATCTTGATAACAAGAAGCAAAGGTTGCGGCAGTTTCTCGTTTTCTAGAATAGACTGCGACCAGCTGGTATTCTCCGCTAGCATGAGCAGCTTCTACAAAATGATGACTGATAGCGCTTGTTCCGATGACACCTAATTTAAGCATAAATACTCCTTTTCCGACTTCAGATCCTTCCTTCATTATAACATAGAAAAGAAGGACTATCCAACAGATGGTAAAAATTTTCAAATGGACTACGCATTTCTTGGAGAAAGTGGTACAATATTTAGATAGGTAGATGAAATGAGAAGGGAGAGAAAATGAGATTATTACCAATAAGAAAAATATCACGTCAGTCTAAGAGACTAGCGCTTTTTTTGACTTTTTGTGCAGGATATGTCGATGCCTATACCTTTATCGTGCGAGGAAACACCCTTGTGGCTGGACAAACTGGGAATGTGGTTTTTCTTTCTGTAGGACTCATTCAGCAGAATGTCTCGGACGCCAGTGCTAAAGTAATGACCTTGTTGTCCTTTATGATGGGTGTCTTTTTTCTGACATTGTATAAGGAAAAACTTCGAATTGTTAAAAAGCCGATTTTGTCCTTGATACCACTCGCGGTCTTATCCATAATCATTGGTTTTGTTCCCTTG
This sequence comes from Streptococcus sp. C300, assembly GCF_000187645.1. Taxonomy (GTDB): domain Bacteria; phylum Bacillota; class Bacilli; order Lactobacillales; family Streptococcaceae; genus Streptococcus; species Streptococcus oralis_CQ. The sequence continues at coordinate 242,170 of NZ_GL732466.1, read as the reverse complement.
TCAGTAGACAATATCTACCTAGTTCCACCCTTAGCCTTTTGTATGGGACTGGTGACAACAGCCTTTGGAGAAGTTTCGGGTATCGCCTATAATAATGCTTTTATGACAGGGAATATCAAACGTACCATGTTGGCCTTTGGAGATTATTTCCGGACCAAGCATACGCCTTTTCTACGAGAGGGCTTGATTTTTGTTAGCTTGCTTAGCAGTTTTGTCTTCGGAGTTGTTTTTTCAGCTTATTTGACGATTTACTATCAGGAGAAGACAATTCTAGGTGTTCCTCTTATGATGAGTATCTTTTACTTCAGTATGCTTTTTGCTTCTTGGAGAAAAAAAGGGAAAGAAAAAGCTTAAATTTGATTGATTTCGCTTGTAAGAAAAAAGAAGATATGCTATACTTGAAGAGTTGACTATGCACAATCCTGTGCAACCGCACGAACATCGTTGCTCACATAGTGAGTATAAAGTGGTTCGTCCCACGATGCTAGGCGAGTCTTCACAAAAATACGGGGAAACCCTAAAAATCATAGGAGGTGCATAATGAGCACATACGCAATTATCAAAACTGGCGGAAAACAAGTTAAAGTTGAAGTTGGTCAAGCAGTTTACGTTGAAAAATTGAACGTTGAAGCTGGTCAAGAAGTTACTTTTAACGAAGTTGTTCTTGTTGGTGGTGAAAACACTGTTGTCGGAACTCCACTTGTTGCTGGAGCTACTGTAGTTGGAACTGTTGAAAAACAAGGAAAACAAAAGAAAGTTGTTACTTATAAGTACAAACCTAAAAAAGGTAGCCACCGTAAACAAGGTCACCGTCAACCATATACAAAAGTTGTCATCAACGCGATCAACGCTTAATTTTAAGGAGAACACATGATACAAGCAGTCTTTGAGAGAGCCGAAGATGGCGAGCTGAGGAGTGCGGAAATTACTGGACACGCCGAAAGTGGCGAATACGGCTTAGATGTCGTGTGTGCATCGGTTTCTACGCTTGCCATTAACTTTGTCAATTCCATTGAGAAATTTGCAGGCTATGAACCAATCTTAGAATTAAACGAAGATGAAGGTGGCTATCTAAAGGTTGATATACCAGCGGATCTTCCTTCACACCAGAGAGAAATGACCCAGTTATTCTTCGAATCATTTTTCTTAGGTATGGCAAACTTATCGGAGAACTCTTCTGAGTTCGTCCAAACCAGAGTTATCACAGAAAACTAACACGGAGGAAAACATTATGTTAAAAATGACTCTTAACAACTTGCAACTTTTCGCCCACAAAAAAGGTGGAGGTTCTACATCAAACGGACGTGATTCACAAGCGAAACGTCTTGGAGCTAAAGCAGCCGACGGACAAACTGTAACAGGTGGATCAATCCTTTACCGTCAACGTGGTACACATATCTATCCAGGTGTAAACGTTGGACGTGGTGGGGACGATACTTTGTTCGCTAAAGT
>NZ_GL732466.1:219541-240698 GCF_000187645.1 Streptococcus sp. C300 | reverse complement strand
TATCTAAATCATCAACTGCTTTTGCTACATTATTTGGGTTTTGCTCTAAAATCCGACGGAAATAATAACCTCGTAAACCATTTTGCTGGAGGTCTGCCATCCGAAGATGAAGGTGGCTATCTAAAGGTTGATATACCAGCGGATCTTCCTTCACACCAGAGAGAAATGACCCAGTTATTCTTCGAATCATTTTTCTTAGGTATGGCAAACTTATCGGAGAACTCTTCTGAGTTCGTCCAAACCAGAGTTATCACAGAAAACTAACACGGAGGAAAACATTATGTTAAAAATGACTCTTAACAACTTGCAACTTTTCGCCCACAAAAAAGGTGGAGGTTCTACATCAAACGGACGTGATTCACAAGCGAAACGTCTTGGAGCTAAAGCAGCCGACGGACAAACTGTAACAGGTGGATCAATCCTTTACCGTCAACGTGGTACACATATCTATCCAGGTGTAAACGTTGGACGTGGTGGGGACGATACTTTGTTCGCTAAAGTTGAAGGCGTAGTACGCTTTGAACGTAAAGGACGCGATAAAAAACAAGTTTCTGTTTACCCAATCGCTAAATAAAAAGGTTCAGTGAACCTTTTTATCCCGAGCCTTGAAATGAAAGGCGAGGAAGCTAGAAGTAGCATAAAATAAGGCTTTCCGAGTTTTCGGAGAGCCTTTTTTTGTTTTGATACCCATAATTCTTTGTTACTAGTGTAGATGAATTTTATGAGCGACATTATTTTTCCTAGGTGGAAAAGTTCTGAAATATGGTATAATGAACAGATAGAGAAGTTGGGGGTAAAAGATGAACATTCAACAATTACGCTATGTTGTGGCCATTGCCAATAGTGGTACTTTCCGTGAAGCTGCTGAAAAGATGTATGTTAGTCAGCCAAGTCTATCTATTTCTGTTCGCGATTTGGAAAAAGAGTTAGGCTTTAAAATTTTCCGTCGGACGAGTTCGGGGACTTTTTTGACCCGTCGTGGTATGGAATTTTATGAGAAAGCGCAGGAATTGGTCAAAGGATTTGATGTTTTTCAGAATCAGTATGCCAATCCTGAGGAAGAAAAGGATGAATTTTCCATTGCCAGCCAGCACTATGACTTCTTGCCACCAACCATTACGGCCTTTTCGGAACGTTATCCTGACTACAAGAACTTTCGTATTTTTGAGTCTACTACAGTTCAAATCTTAGACGAAGTGGCCCAAGGACATAGTGAGATTGGGATTATCTACCTCAACAATCAAAATAGAAAGGGCATCATGCAACGGGTTGAAAAGCTTGGTTTAGAAGTTATTGAACTAATTCCTTTCCAGACTCACATTTATCTTCGTGAAGGGCATCCTTTAGCACAGAAAGAGGAATTGGTCATGGAGGATTTAGCGGATTTACCAACGGTTCGTTTTACTCAGGAAAAGGATGAGTACCTTTACTATTCAGAGAACTTTGTCGACACCAGCGCGAGCTCGCAGATGTTTAATGTGACCGACCGTGCTACTTTGAATGGTATTTTGGAGCGAACGGATGCCTATGCGACAGGTTCAGGATTTTTAGATAGTGACAGTGTCAATGGAATCACAGTCATTCGTCTCAAGGATAATCTAGATAATCGCATGGTCTATGTCAAACGGGAAGAAGTGGAGCTTAGCCAAGCTGGGACTCTTTTCGTAGAAGTCATGCAAGAATATTTTGATCAAAAGAGGAAATCATGAAAAAAAGAGGAATAGTAGCAGTCATTGTACTGCTTTTGATTGGGCTGGATCAGTTGGTCAAAAATTATGTTGTCCAGCAGATTCCACTGGGTGAAGTGCGTTCGTGGATCCCAAATCTCGTTAGCTTGACCTATCTGCAAAATAGAGGAGCAGCCTTCTCCATGCTACAAGATCAGCAGTGGTTATTTGCTGTCATTACACTGGTCGTCATGGTAGGTGCCATTTGGTATCTACATAAACACATGGAGGATTCTCTCTGGTTGGTTTTTGGACTGACTTTGATAATAGCGGGAGGTCTGGGCAACTTTATCGACAGAATGAGTCAAGGTTTTGTGGTGGATATGTTTCACCTAGACTTTATCAACTTTGCGATTTTCAATGTTGCTGACAGTTATTTGACAGTTGGTGTCATTGTTTTATTGATTGCAATGCTTAAAGAGGAAGTAAATGGAAATAAAAATTGAAACTGGTGGGCAACGTCTAGACAAGGCTCTGTCGGACCTGACAGAATTGTCACGCAGTCTCGCGAATGAACAAATCAAGGCTGGACAAGTCTTGGTTAATGGGCAAGCTAAGAAAGCCAAATACACTGTCCAAGAGGGGGATATCGTCACCTACCATGTGCCAGAACCAGAGGTTTTAGAGTATGTGGCTGAGAATCTGCCACTCGAGATTATCTACCAAGATGAGGATGTAGCCGTTGTTAACAAACCTCAAGGGATGGTGGTTCATCCCAGCGCTGGTCATACTAGCGGAACCTTGGTCAATTCCCTCATGTACCATATCAAGGACTTGTCAGGTATCAATGGTGTTCTTCGACCGGGTATCGTTCACCGCATTGACAAGGACACGTCTGGTCTCCTTATGATTGCGAAGAATGACGAGGCCCACTTAGCACTCGCGCAAGAACTCAAGGACAAGAAGTCTCTCCGTAAATACTGGGCGATTGTTCATGGCAATCTTCCCAATGATCGTGGTGTGATTGAAGCTCCGATTGGTCGTAGTGAAAAAGATCGTAAGAAACAGGCAGTGACTGCTAAAGGGAAGCCTGCCGTAACACGTTTTCATGTTTTGGAACGCTTTGGAGATTATAGCTTAGTGGAGTTGCAACTGGAAACAGGACGTACCCACCAAATCCGTGTTCATATGGCTTATATTGGCCATCCTGTCGCTGGTGATGAAGTCTATGGTCCTCGTAAAACCCTGAAAGGACATGGACAATTTCTCCATGCCAAGACTCTAGGTTTTACCCATCCGAGAACAGGTGAAACCTTGGAGTTCACAGCAGATATTCCAGAGATTTTTAAAGAAACGCTGGAAAGATTGCGTAAAACTGAGAATAAATAAAAGAGTTGAGATAGCTGTCTCAACCTTTTTATTTCAAGTCTTTTCTATTTTAAAGCATTCATGTTATAATGGATAAATATGAAGAATCGGAGTGAGAATATGAAGTACAAACGAATCGTCTTTAAAGTAGGGACCTCCTCCTTGACAAATGAAGACGGGAGTTTATCAAGAAGTAAAGTAAAGGCAATTACCCAGCAATTGGCTATGCTTCATGAAGCTGGACATGAGTTGATTTTAGTTTCATCTGGGGCAGTTGCCGCTGGCTTTGGAGCTTTGGGTTTTAAAAAACGTCCGACCAAGATTGCAGATAAACAAGCTTCCGCTGCAGTTGGTCAGGGACTTTTGTTGGAGGAATACACAACCAACCTCCTCATGCGCCAAATCGTTTCTGCACAAATCTTGCTGACACAGGATGATTTTGTAGATAAACGTCGCTATAAGAACGCCCATCAGGCCTTGTCCGTATTGCTTCATCGTGGGGCAATTCCTATCATTAACGAGAATGATAGCGTCGTTATTGATGAGCTCAAGGTTGGGGATAATGACACTCTAAGTGCCCAGGTAGCGGCGATGGTCCAAGCGGATCTTTTAGTTCTCTTGACGGATGTGGACGGTCTCTATACTGGCAATCCCAACTCAGATCCAACAGCCAAACGCTTGGACAAAATCGAGACTATCAATCGTGAGATTATTGATATGGCTGGTGGAGCAGGTTCTTCAAATGGAACTGGGGGTATGCTGACAAAAATTAAGGCGGCTACGATTGCAACGGAGTCGGGTGTACCAGTCTATATTTGCTCCTCCTTGAAATCTGATGCCTTGATTGAGGCAGCTGAAGAAACTAGGGATGGTTCCTTCTTTGTTGCGCAAGAGAAGGGACTTCGTACCCAGAAACAATGGCTGGCCTTCTATGCTCAAAGTCAGGGAACGATTTGGGTAGATGGTGGAGCTGCAGAGGCACTTTCAAAAAACGGGAAAAGTCTCCTTTTATCGGGTGTGGTAGAAGTGGAAGGAAACTTCTCTTACCACGATATTGTCACAGTGGCTGATAAAGAAACGGGTCAATCTCTTGGGAAGGGACGTGTCCAATTTGGTGTCTCAGCCCTAGAAGATATGCTCCGTTCTCAAAAAGCTAAGGGAGTCTTGATTCACCGTGATGACTGGATTTCCATCACTCCTGAAATCCAGCTGCTCTTTACAGAATTTTAGAGGTGAACGATGGTAAGTACACAAGAACAATTTGAACAGGTACAGGCTGTTAAGAAATCAATCAATACTGCCAGTGAAGCAGTGAAAAACCAAGCCTTGCTAGCTATGGCTGATCAGTTATTGGCAGCTACTGAGGAGATTCTAGAGGCCAATGCCCTCGATATGGCAGTGGCCAAGGGGAAAATTTCAGATGTCATGCTAGACCGTCTTTATTTGGATGAGGGACGTATAGAAGCGATGGCAAGAGGGATTCGTGAAGTGGTTGCTTTACCAGATCCTATCGGTGAAGTTCTAGAAACAAGTCAGCTTGAAAATGGCTTGGTTATTACCAAGAAACGTGTGGCCATGGGGGTTATTGGGATTATCTATGAAAGCCGTCCAAATGTGACGTCTGATGCGGCTGCTTTGGCTCTCAAGAGTGGGAATGCGGTCGTTCTTCGTAGTGGGAAGGACGCCTACCGAACTGCTCATGCTATTGTCACAGCTTTGAAGAAGGGCTTGGAGACGACTACTATTCATCCTGATGTGATTCAACTGGTGGAAGATACCCGTCGAGAAAGTAGCTATGCTATGATGAAGGCTAAGGGCTATCTAGACCTTCTCATTCCTCGTGGAGGGGCTGGCTTGATCAATGCTGTGGTTGAAAATGCTATCGTACCTGTTATCGAGACAGGAACTGGAATTGTTCATGTCTATGTGGATAAGGATGCCGATGAAGACAAGGCTCTATCTATCATCAACAATGCTAAAACCAGTCGTCCTTCTGTCTGCAATGCCATGGAGGTCTTGCTGGTTCATGAAGACAAGGCAGCACGTTTTCTTCCTCGCTTGGAGAAAGTGCTGGTTACAAGTCGGAAAGAAGCTGGACTGGAACCAATTCAATTCCGCCTAGATAGCACAGCAAGTCAGTTTCTTTCAGGTCGAGCAGCCGAGGCACAAGACTTTGACACCGAGTTTTTAGACTATATCCTAGCAGTTAAGATTGTGAGCAGTTTAGAAGAAGCAGTTGCCCATATTGAAGCCCACAGTACCCATCATTCGGATGCGATTGTGACGGAAAATGTTGAAACTGCGGCTTTCTTTACAGATCAAGTGGACTCAGCAGCGGTTTATGTCAATGCCTCAACGCGTTTCACTGATGGTGGGCAGTTTGGTCTTGGATGTGAGATGGGAATTTCTACTCAGAAACTGCACGCGCGTGGACCAATGGGCTTGAAAGAGTTAACCAGCTACAAGTATGTGGTTACTGGTGACGGACAGATAAGGGAGTAAGAGATGAAGATTGGATTTATCGGTTTGGGGAATATGGGTTCTAGCTTGGCTAAGGCTGTCTTGCAGGCCAAGACGGGTGCTCAGATTCTCCTTGCCAATCGCAGTCAAGCAAAAGTAGATGCTTTTATCGCCAACTTCGGCGGTCAGGCTTCCAGCAATGAAGAAATTTTTGCAGAAGCAGATGTGATTTTTCTAGGAGTAAAGCCAGCCCAGTTTTCTGAACTGCTTGCTCAATACCAGACTATCCTTGAAAAAAGAGAGAGTCTTCTTTTGATTTCCATGGCTGCTGGATTGACCTTGGAAAAACTGGCTAGACTTCTTCCCAGTCACCACCGAATTATTCGCATCATGCCCAATACTCCAGTGGCTATCGGCCAAGGAGTGATTAGTTATGCCATGTCAGCAAATTGTCGTGCTGAGGACAGGGAACTCTTTTGTCAGCTTCTAGTCAAGGCTGGTCTCTTGGTTGAACTTGGGGATGGCTTAATAGATGCTGCGACAGGTCTTGCAGGTTGTGGACCAGCTTTTGTCTATCTCTTTATCGAGGCTTTGGCAGATGCGGGTGTACAGACAGGATTGCCACGAGAAATGGCTTTGAAAATGGCAGCTCAAACAGTAGTTGGCGCTGGACAAATGGTCCTTGAAAGTCAGCAACATCCTGGAGTATTGAAAGACCAAGTTTGTAGCCCAGGAGGTTCGACTATCGCGGGTGTAGCAAGTCTGGAAGAACATGCCTTTAGAGGTACCGTCATGGACGCAGTTCATCAAGCCTACAAACGAACACAAGAATTAGGTAAATAAGAGGTTGGATGACTCCCAGCCTCTTTTATGCTCTTTTGAAATCAGAAGACGCAAAAAGATTGTCACAAAAACCTATTTTTTTGATAGAATAGAAAGTAGAAAAAAAGAAATGAGTTAGACATGTCAAAAGGATTTTTAGTCTCTCTTGAGGGACCAGAGGGAGCAGGAAAGACCAGTGTTTTAGAGGCTCTACTCCCAATTTTAGAGGAAAAAGGAGTAGAGGTGTTGACGACCCGTGAGCCAGGTGGAGTCTTGATTGGAGAGAAGATTCGGGAAGTGATTTTGGATCCAAGTCATACGCAGATGGATCCTAAAACGGAACTCCTCCTCTATATCGCCAGTCGTAGACAGCACTTGGTGGAAAAAGTTCTTCCAGCACTTAAAGCTGGCAAGTTGGTCATTATGGACCGCTTCATTGATAGTTCTGTTGCTTATCAGGGATTTGGCCGTGGCTTGGATATTGATGCCATTGATTGGCTCAATCACTTTGCGACAGATGGCCTTAAACCCGATTTGACCCTCTATTTTGACATTGAGGTAGAAGAAGGGCTGGCTCGCATTGCTGCCAATAGTGACCGCGAGGTCAATCGTTTGGACTTGGAAGGCTTAGACTTGCACAAGAAAGTTCGTCAAGGTTACCTTTCTCTTCTGGACAAAGAAGGAAATCGCATTGTCAAGATTGATGCGAGTCTTCCTTTGGAGCAAGTTGTGGATGCTACCAAGGCTGTCTTGTTTGACAGAATGGGCTTGGATAAATGAAACAAGAACAACTAAAAGCTTGGCAGCCAGACCAGTTTGACCGTTTTGTCCGTATCCTAGAACAAGATCAGCTCAATCACGCCTATCTCTTTTCAGGTTTCTTTGGAAGCTTGGAAATGGCGCAGTTTTTGGCTAAGAGCCTCTTTTGTACGGATAAAGTAGGCGTTTTACCATGTGAGAAATGCCGAAACTGCAAGCTGATTGAGATGGAAGAATTTCCCGATGTTACCTTAATTAAGCCGGTCAATCAGGTCATCAAGACAGAACGCATTCGGGAATTGGTGGGTCAGTTTTCTCAAGCAGGGATTGAAAGTCGGCAGCAGGTTTTTATTATCGAGCAGGCGGAGAAAATGCATCCTAACGCGGCTAATTCTCTGCTCAAGGTCATCGAAGAACCCCAGAGTGAAGTTTACATTTTCTTCTTGACCAGCGATGAGGAAAAAATCTTGCCAACAATCCGTAGTCGGACCCAGATTTTCCATTTTAATAAGCAAGAAGAAAAGCTCATCCATCAATTAGAACAAGCAGGTCTGGTCAAGAAAAAAGCGACTCTTTTAGCCCAGTTTTGTCAATCACATGCTGAAGCAGAAAAACTGGCAAATCAGGCAAGTTTTTGGACCTTGGTCGATGAGAGTGAACGCCTACTGACCTGGTTATTAGCCAGGAAAAAAGAAAGTTATCTCCAAGTTGCTAAATTAGCCAGCTTGGCAGATGACAAGGAAAAACAAGATCAGGTCTTGCGAATCCTCGAAGTGCTCTGTGGGCAGGATCTCTTGCAAGCAAGGATTCGACAGATTTTACAAGATTTGCTAGAAGCCAGAAAAATGTGGCAAGCCAATGTTAGCTTTCAAAATGCCATGGAATATCTGGTCTTGAAAGAAATATAAACTCAATGAAGGATAAAGAAAGGAAAGGGCTGGTTTATGGACAAAAAAGAATTATTTGATGCACTGGACGATTTTTCCCAACAGTTATTGGTGACCTTGGCCGATGTGGAAGCCATCAAGAAAAATCTCAAGAGCCTGGTAGAGGAAAATACAGCTCTTCGATTGGAAAATAGTAAGTTGCGCGAACGCTTAGGCGAGGTGGAAGCAGATACACCTGTTAAGGCCAAGCACGTTCGTGAAAGCGTCCGCCGAATCTATAAAGATGGGTTTCACGTATGTAATGATTTTTATGGACAGCGCCGCGAGCAGGACGAGGAATGTATGTTCTGTGATGAGTTGTTATATAGGGAGTAAGCATGCAGATTCAAAAAAGTTTTAAGGGACAATCTCCCTATGGCAAGCTTTACCTAGTGGCAACGCCGATTGGCAATCTAGATGACATGACCTTTCGTGCTATTCAGACCTTGAAAGAGGTGGACTGGATTGCTGCTGAGGACACGCGCAATACAGGTCTTTTGCTCAAGCATTTTGACATCTCCACCAAGCAGATTAGTTTTCATGAGCACAATGCCAAGGAAAAGATTCCTGACTTGATTAGTTTTCTGAAAGCGGGACAAAGTATCGCTCAGGTCTCTGATGCGGGTCTGCCTAGTATCTCAGATCCTGGGCATGATTTGGTCAAGGCAGCTATTGAGGAAGAAATCGCAGTTGTTACCGTTCCAGGTGCTAGTGCAGGAATTTCTGCTTTGATTGCCAGTGGTTTGGCGCCACAGCCACATATCTTTTACGGTTTCTTACCGAGAAAATCAGGCCAGCAAAAGCAATTTTTCGACTTAAAAAAAGATTACCCAGAAACTCAGATTTTCTACGAATCGCCCCATCGTGTAGCGGATACATTGGGAAATATGCTAGAAGTCTACGGTGACCGCTCGGTAGTCTTGGTCAGGGAATTGACCAAAATCTATGAAGAATACCAACGAGGAAAGATTTCAGAGTTACTAGAAAGTATTGCTGAAACGCCACTCAAGGGTGAATGCCTTCTCATTGTTGAAGGTGCCAGTCAGGATGTGGAGGAAAAGGACGAGGAGGACTTGTTTTCAGATATCCAATCACGCATCCAAGAAGGAATGAAGAAAAATCAAGCCATAAAGGAAGTTGCGAAACTCTACCAGTGGAATAAAAGTCAGCTCTACGCTGCCTACCACGATTGGGAAGAAAATCAAGAAAATGACTAAACAGGGAAGTTTGCCTTCTTCCCTTTTTTTGTTATACTAGTAGAAGAAAAATTAGAAAGATTTGTGGGAGTGAAAAAGTCCGGGGGACTTTTTCAGCCTGAGCCAAGAAATTCGAGAGCGAAGTAAGTCCTGTGGACTTTTTCAGTCTGAGCCTAGAAACTCTTAATCTCGTAAGTTTAGTTGGCTTTTTCAATGTGAATCTTGTCTTCACACTCCCAAAGAGGTATTAGTGTCATGTCTCAATCTTATATCAATGTTATCGGAGCAGGTTTGGCAGGGTCTGAAGCGGCTTACCAAATCGCAGAACGTGGTATTCCAGTTAAACTCTATGAAATGCGTGGTGTCAAGTCAACACCTCAGCATAAAACAGATAATTTTGCGGAGTTGGTTTGTTCCAATTCTCTTCGTGGCGATGCCCTGACAAATGCAGTGGGTCTCCTCAAGGAAGAAATGCGTCGCTTGGGTTCGGTCATCTTGGAATCTGCCGAGGCTACACGTGTTCCTGCTGGTGGAGCCCTTGCGGTGGACCGTGATGGTTTCTCTCAAATGGTGACTGAAAAAGTGGCTAATCACCCCTTGATTGAAGTGGTTCGTGATGAAATTACAGAATTGCCGACTGATGTTATTACAGTTGTCGCTACTGGTCCTTTAACCAGCGATGCCCTAGCTGAAAAGATTCATGCCCTTAATGACGGTGATGGTTTCTATTTCTACGATGCGGCGGCGCCGATTATCGATGTCAATACCATCGATATGAGCAAGGTCTATCTCAAGTCTCGTTATGACAAGGGAGAAGCAGCCTACCTCAATGCCCCTATGACCAAGCAAGAATTTATGGATTTCCATGAAGCATTGATCAATGCGGAAGAAGCCCCGCTCAATTCGTTTGAAAAAGAAAAGTACTTTGAAGGTTGTATGCCTATCGAAGTCATGGCTAAGCGTGGCATTAAAACCATGCTTTATGGTCCGATGAAGCCAGTCGGTTTGGAGTATCCAGACGATTATACAGGCCCTCGTGACGGGGAGTTCAAAACACCGTATGCAGTTGTCCAGCTTCGTCAGGACAATGCGGCTGGTAGCCTCTACAATATCGTTGGTTTCCAAACCCACCTCAAATGGGGAGAACAAAAGCGTGTCTTCCAAATGATTCCAGGTCTTGAAAATGCTGAGTTTGTCCGTTATGGGGTCATGCATCGCAATTCTTATATGGATTCACCAAATCTTCTTGAACAGACTTACCGTTCTAAGAAACAACCAAACCTCTTCTTTGCTGGTCAAATGACGGGTGTAGAAGGCTATGTTGAGTCAGCAGCTTCAGGCTTGGTTGCAGGTATTAACGCGGCTCGTCTCTTCAAGGGTGAAAGTGAAGCTATCTTCCCAGAGACCACAGCGATCGGAAGTCTAGCTCATTACATCACCCATGCTGACAGCAAACATTTCCAACCGATGAATGTCAATTTCGGAATTATCAAGGAATTGGAAGGCGAGCGTATCCGTGATAAGAAGGCTCGTTATGAAAAAATTGCAGAGCGTGCTCTTACCGACTTAGAGGAATTTTTAACGGTCTAATTTTTTTCAAAGAATTGCTCATGATACTATAAAAATCTTAGAAATTGTGATAAAATAGGTAGGATAAAAAAAGGAGAGTAAAAATGGCGAACCCCAAGTATAAACGTATTTTAATCAAGTTATCAGGTGAAGCCCTTGCCGGTGAACGTGGCGTAGGGATTGATATCCAAACAGTTCAAACAATCGCAAAAGAGATTCAAGAAGTTCATAGCTTAGGTATCGAAATTGCCCTTGTTATTGGTGGAGGAAATCTCTGGCGCGGAGAACCTGCTGCAGAAGCAGGAATGGACCGCGTTCAGGCTGATTACACTGGAATGCTTGGGACCGTGATGAATGCTCTTGTGATGGCAGATTCATTGCAACAAGTTGGTGTCGATACGCGTGTGCAAACTGCCATTGCGATGCAACAAGTGGCAGAACCTTATGTACGTGGACGTGCCCTTCGCCACCTTGAAAAGGGTCGTATCGTTATCTTTGGTGCTGGTATTGGTTCACCTTACTTCTCAACAGATACAACAGCAGCCCTTCGTGCAGCTGAAATCGAAGCGGATGCCATCCTTATGGCTAAAAATGGCGTAGACGGTGTTTACAATGCCGATCCTAAGAAAGACAAAACTGCCGTTAAGTTTGAAGAATTGACCCACCGTGATGTTATCAATAAAGGTCTTCGTATCATGGACTCAACTGCTTCAACCCTCTCTATGGACAACGACATTGACTTGGTTGTCTTCAATATGAACCAACCAGGCAACATCAAACGTGTCGTATTTGGTGAAAATATCGGAACAACAGTTTCAAACAATATCGAAGAAAAGGAATAAGAAAATTATGGCTAATGCAATTGTAGAAAAAGCTAAAGAGAGAATGACCCAGTCTCACCAATCACTTGCTCGTGAATTTGGTGGTATCCGTGCCGGTCGTGCCAACGCAAGCTTGCTAGACCGTATCCACGTAGAATACTACGGAGTCGAAACTCCTCTTAACCAAATCGCTTCAATTACCATTCCAGAAGCGCGTGTCTTGTTGGTAACACCATTTGACAAGTCTTCATTGAAAGACATCGAACGTGCCTTGAACGCTTCTGACCTTGGTATCACACCAGCTAATGACGGTTCTGTGATCCGCTTGGTTATCCCTGCTCTTACAGAAGAGACTCGTCGTGACCTTGCCAAAGAAGTGAAGAAGGTCGGTGAGAATGCTAAAGTGGCTGTCCGCAATATCCGTCGCGACGCTATGGACGAAGCTAAAAAGCAAGAAAAAGCAAAAGAAATTACTGAAGACGAATTGAAGACTCTTGAAAAAGATATTCAAAAAGTAACAGACGACGCTGTGAAACACATCGACGACATGACTGCCAATAAAGAAAAAGAAATCTTGGAAGTCTAAAAATAAACAGAAAAACTCAGTTGGCATTGCTGGCTGAGTTTTATTCGAAAGAAGGAAATATGAATACAAATCTTGCAAGTTTTATCGTTGGACTCATCATCGATGAAAATGACCGTTTTTACTTTGTGCAAAAGGATGGTCAGACCTATGCTCTTGCTAAGGAAGAAGGTCAACATACAGTAGGGGATACGGTCAAAGGTTTTGCCTACACGGATATGAAGCAAAAACTCCGCTTGACCACTCAAGAAGTTACTGCGACTCAGGACCAATTTGGTTGGGGAACCGTAACAGAAGTTCGAAAGGACTTGGGTGTCTTTGTCGATACCGGTCTACCTGATAAGGAAATCGTTGTGTCACTTGATATCCTCCCTGAGCTCAAGGAACTCTGGCCTAAGAAGGGGGATAAACTCTACATCCGTCTTGAAGTGGACAAGAAAGACCGAATCTGGGGACTCTTGGCTTATCAAGAAGACTTCCAACGTCTGGCTCGTCCTGCCTACAACAACATGCAGAACCAAAACTGGCCAGCCATTGTTTACCGCCTCAAGCTATCAGGAACTTTTGTATACCTACCAGAGAATAACATGCTTGGTTTCATTCACCCAAGTGAGCGCTACGCAGAGCCACGTTTGGGGCAAGTGTTAGATGCGCGTGTCATTGGTTTCCGTGAAGTGGACCGTACCTTGAACCTATCCCTCAAACCACGTTCCTTTGAAATGTTGGAAAATGATGCTCAGATGATTTTGATCTACTTGGAAAGCAATGGCGGTTTCATGACCTTAAATGATAAGTCATCTCCTGAGGACATCAAGGCAACCTTTGGCATTTCTAAAGGTCAGTTCAAGAAAGCACTCGGTGGCTTGATGAAGGCTGGCAAAATCAAGCAAGACCAGTTTGGTACAGAGTTGATTTAGGTCTTATAGACATGATAAAGAAACTTGAAGAAATGAGTTTAGAGGAACTCTGGCAACTTTTTCCTATTTTTCTAGTAGAGCACAAGTCAGAGTGGAAAGACTGGTATGAATCGGAAAAAGCAAATCTGAAAAAAATATTGGGTGCAAATGTTATTAAAAGAATAGAACATATCGGTAGCACTGCTATCCCTAATATTTGGGCCAAAAATATCGTTGATATTCTGCTAGAAGTAGGTAAAATAGCGGATTTAGCAAGAGTTAGGGATTTATTGGTGAAGAATGGTTGGCTAGTGATGTCAGAGAGTCCTAACAGGATTTCGCTAAATAAAGGATATACAGATCAGGGATTTGCTGAGAAAGTTTTTCATTTACATTTGCGAATGACGGGAGATCATGACGAGATTTATTTTAGAGATTATCTCTGCCAGCATCCTGATATCGCCCAAGCGTATCAGGAATTAAAACTAAGTTTGTGGAAAAAATTTGAACACAATCGAGACGCCTATACAGATGCTAAAACAGATTTTATAAACCACTACGTTTCAGAGGCTAAGTCCAGTAATTTTCAAGAATCAGAAAAGTGTCATCAAAAAACTCTTGATAGGAGAAAGAATTGAGAAAATCATTTTACACTTGGCTCATGACCGAGCGCAATCCTAAAAGTAATAGCCCAAAAGCCATCTTGGCAGATCTCGCTTTTGAGGAGTCAGCTTTTCCAAAACACACGGATGATTTTGATGAGGTGAGTCGCTTTTTGGAGGAGCATGCCAGCTTCTCTTTTAACCTAGGAGACTTTGACGCCATCTGGCAAGAATACTTAGAACACTAGAGACAATGAGATGAGGCTAGTATTTTATTGTTCTCTTTGCTATAATAAAAAGAAATAAACGGATTAGAGAGGTTCTTTATTTGAAGGAACATTCAATAGACATTCAACTGAGTCATCCAGATGACTTGTTCCATCTTTTTGGTTCCAATGAGCGCCATCTTCGTTTGATGGAAGAAGAGCTCGATGTGGTGATTCATGCTCGTACGGAGATTGTGCAGGTTATCGGAGAAGAGTCTACCTGTGAGGAAGCCCGTCAGGTTATTCAGGCTTTGATGGTCTTGGTAAATCGTGGAATGACAGTCGGCACACCAGATGTGGTCACTGCGATTGGCATGGTCAAAAACGATGAAATTGACAAGTTTGTCGCCCTTTACGAAGAAGAAATTATCAAGGACAATACTGGGAAACCAATTCGTGTCAAAACCTTAGGTCAAAAGCTTTATGTGGACAGTGTCAAACAGCATGATGTGACCTTTGGAATCGGGCCTGCTGGGACAGGGAAGACCTTTCTTGCAGTGACCTTGGCAGTGACTGCCCTTAAACGTGGGCAAGTCAAGCGAATTATTCTGACTCGACCAGCAGTGGAAGCAGGTGAGAGTCTAGGATTTCTTCCGGGTGATCTTAAGGAGAAGGTCGATCCTTACCTTCGACCTGTTTACGATGCTTTGTACCAAATTCTCGGAAAAGATCAAACGACCCGTCTCATGGAGCGCGAAATTATCGAAATCGCTCCCCTTGCCTACATGCGTGGTCGGACCTTGGATGATGCCTTTGTCATTCTCGATGAGGCACAAAATACGACCATCATGCAGATGAAGATGTTCCTGACTCGTTTAGGATTTAATTCTAAGATGATTGTCAATGGAGATATCAGTCAGATTGACCTGCCACGCAATGTTAAGTCCGGTTTGATTGATGCCCAAGAAAAGCTCAAGAACATTCATCAAATCGACTTTGTTCATTTTTCAGCCAAGGATGTGGTTCGCCATCCAGTTGTCGCTCAGATTATTCGGGCTTATGAACCAGCTCCAGTTAAGGTTGAAGAAAAGAACCAAGAAATAGAATAGCAAAAAAGCAGTTCAGATGTGAACTGCTTTTTTTAATGAGTGTCTAGCTTTAAACAAGTTCGTCGATAGACGTGTAATCTTTATCGAGACCTTTAGCAACTGGGAGACTGGTCAAGTAACCTTGATAGGTGGTAACACCTTGACGCAAGCCCTCATCTTCAGCAATTGCTTGTGAGAATCCTTTGCCAGCAAGAGCTTCGATATAAGGAAGAGTGACATTGGTTAGGGCGATAGTAGAGGTACGAGCAACTGCACCAGGGATATTGGCAACGGCATAGTGGAGAACACCGTGTTTTTCATAGACGGGTTCATCGTGTGTTGTCACACGGTCAGCTGTTTCAATAACACCACCTTGGTCAACGGCCACGTCAACGATGACAGAGCCTGGACGCATTTGTTTGACCATCTCATCTGTCACCAATTTCGGTGCTTTGGCACCAGGGATGAGCACCGCTCCAATCACTACATCAGCATCTCTCACACTTGCTTTGATGTTGAATGAATTAGACATAAGAGTTTGAATTTGGTTTCCAAAGACTTCTTCTAGAACTGAGAGACGTTTGGCACTGATATCTAAAATAGTCACTTGAGCACCAAGTCCAAGGGCGATGCGGGCAGCATGTGTCCCGACGACACCACCACCGATAATGGTTACTTTTCCTTTTGGAACACCTGGTACACCACCAAGTAGTACACCAGAGCCACCAGCTTGTTTGGTAAGGAAGTGAGCTCCGATTTGAACCGCCATACGACCAGCAACCTCACTCATAGGAACGAGGAGTGGTAGTTGTCCTTGATTATCACGAACAGTTTCATAGGCAATTCCTGTTGTTTTTGCTGCTAACATAGCATCTGCTAATTCTGGAGCAGCGGCCATGTGCAAGTAAGTGAAGAGGAGAAGATCATCGCGCAAGTATCCGTATTCAGAAGCTAGAGGTTCTTTTACTTTCACGACTAACTCTGCTGCCCAGGCTTCACCAGCAGTAGCGACAATCTCAACTCCTTGCTTTTGATAGTCAGCATCAGTAAATCCTGAACCAAGACCAGCATTTGTTTCGATGAGGACGCGATGTCCACGAGAAACTAAGCTATGGACACCAGCAGGTGTGAGGGCGACACGGTTTTCGTTATTTTTAATTTCTTTTGGAATTCCGATTAACATAGAGATAACCTACCTTTCAATTGACGGTCTTGTTTTGGTTGTCACATTCCAGTTCATAAATCAAAAATGTGATGGTTTTATTGTATATGAAACCGCTTCAAAAATCAAGAAAAACTTGTCATTCAAATTTATTTATGCTAGACTAGTGAGAATCAAGTTCTAATGGAGGGAAAAGTATGGAATCAATATTTGTGAAATTTTCCAAGTATCCAACTATAGAAACGGAGCGTTTATTGCTCCGACCTGTAACCTTGGACGATGCAGAAGCTATGTTTGAGTATGCCTCGGACAGAGAAAATACGCGCTACACTTTTCCAACCAATCAAAGCTTGGAAGAAACCAAGAATAACATTGCTCAGTTTTACTTGGCCAATCCCTTAGGACGGTGGGGAATAGAACTAAAAAGCAATGGTCAGTTTATCGGTACCATTGATTTGCACAAGATTGATACTGTTCTTAAGAAGGCAGCTATTGGTTACATTATCAATAAAAAGTATTGGAATCAAGGATTGACAACAGAAGCCAATCGAGCCGTGATTGAACTGGCTTTTGAAAAGATTGGAATGAATAAGTTGACCTCTCTTCACGATAAGGAAAATCCTGCATCTGGCAAGGTCATGGAGAAATCAGGCATGCGTTTTTCCCACGAAGAACCCTATGCCAGAATGGATAATAAAGAACCAGGTAGAATCGTCACAAGAGTTCATTATGTCTTGACTAAGGAAGACTATTTGGCAAATAAATAAGCAGTTGAAAAGATTTTTCAGTTGTTTTTTTCTTCCTCTTACGAATAACTTAAGAGAGGAGAAAATATGGAAGCAATTATCGAGAAAATCAAAGAGTATAAAATCATTGTCATCTGTGCTTGTTTGGGTTTGGCCTTAGGCGGTTTTTTCCTGCTAAAGCCAAGTTCACAAACATCTGTGAAAGAAACAAATTTACCGGCTGAGGTTGCTGCTATTTCAAAGGATTCATCGTCTGAAAAAGAAGTGAAGAAGGAGGAAGAAAAGGAAGAGTCCCCTGGACAAGATTTGATTACAGTAGATGTCAAAGGTGCTGTCAATTCACCAGGAATTTATGACTTGCCAGTCGGTAGTCGGGTCCATGATGCGGTTCAGAAGGCGGGTGGATTAACAGAAGAAGCAGATAGTAAATCGCTCAATCTCGCTCAGAAAGTCAGTGACGAGGCTCTTGTCTATGTTCCAACTAAGGGAGAAGAAGCAGCTAGCCAGCAGACTGGTTCTGGAACGACTCCTTCGACAAGTAAAGATAAGAAGGTCAACCTCAATAAAGCTAGTCTGGAAGAACTCAAGCAGGTCAAAGGCTTGGGAGGAAAACGAGCGCAGGATATTATCGACCATCGTGAGGCAAATGGCAAATTCAAGTCGGTAGATGAATTAAAGAAAGTCTCTGGTATAGGCGCTAAGACCATAGAAAAGCTAAAAGATTATGTCACAGTGGATTAAGAATTTCCCTATTCCTCTAATCTATCTGAGCTTTCTGTTGCTCTGGCTTTACTATGCCATTTTTGGAGTGTCCTATCTCGCTCTGCTAGGTTTTGTTTTTTTGCTG
This sequence comes from Streptococcus sp. C300, assembly GCF_000187645.1. Classification (GTDB taxonomy): domain Bacteria; phylum Bacillota; class Bacilli; order Lactobacillales; family Streptococcaceae; genus Streptococcus; species Streptococcus oralis_CQ. The sequence continues at coordinate 222,980 of NZ_GL732466.1, read as the reverse complement.
ATCTGCCTCTTTTTCCAATTTCCTTGGAAATCGGCTGGTAAAGTTCTAGCGATTTGTGGAGTTTTTGGAATTTGGTTTTTGTTTCAAAATTGGCAACAGACACAAGCTAGTCAGAACCTAGTGGATTCTGTTGAGAGGGTACGGATTTTACCAGATACCATCAAAGTCAATGGAGACAGTCTGTCCTTTCGGGGCAAGGCTGACGGCAGCACTTTCCAAGTTTACTATAAACTCCAGTCCGAGGAGGAGAAAGAGTACTTTCAAGCCTTAACAGACCTTCACGAGATAGAGCTAGAAGGGAAAGTCTCTGAACCTGAAGGACAGAGAAATTTTGGTGGATTTGACTACCAAGCCTATCTAAAGACTCAAGGGATTTACCAGACACTGACTATCAAGAACATCCAGTCGCTTAAAAAGGTTAACAGTTGGGATATAGGAGAAAATCTGTCTAGTTTACGTCGAAAGGCTGTAGTTTGGATCAAGACGTACTTTCCAGATCCTATGCGCAATTATATGACAGGTCTTCTTTTAGGACATTTGGACACGGACTTTGAGGAGATGAATGAGCTTTATTCCAGTCTTGGAATTATCCATCTCTTTGCCTTGTCGGGTATGCAGGTGGGCTTCTTTATGGATGCTTTTAAGAAACTCCTCTTGCGATTGGGCTTGACCCAAGAAAAGTTGAAGTGGCTAACTTATCCCTTTTCTCTTATCTATGCAGGTCTGACAGGATTTTCAGCATCGGTCATTCGCAGTCTCTTGCAAAAGTTACTGGCCCAACATGGTATTAAGGGTTTGGATAATTTTGCCTTGACGGTCCTTGTCCTTTTTATCATTATGCCAAACTTTTTCCTAACTGCAGGAGGAGTCTTGTCCTGCGCTTATGCTTTTATCTTGACCATGACTAGCAAAGAAGGCGATGGGATCAAGGCAGTTGCTAGAGAAAGTCTAGTCATTTCCTTGGGAATATTGCCTATTCTATCCTTCTATTTTGCAGAATTTCAGCCTTGGTCTATCATTTTGACCTTTGTCTTTTCCTTTCTGTTTGATGTGGTCTTTTTGCCACTTTTGTCCATCTTATTTATTCTGTCCTTTATTTACCCAGTCACTCAGTTTAACTTTGTCTTTGAGTGGTTGGAGAATATCATTCGATTGGTATCGCAGCTGGCAAGCAGGCCTCTGGTCTTTGGTCAACCCAACGCATGGCTGTTAATTCTACTGTTAATTTCCTTGGCAATACTGTATGATTTTAGGAAAAATATCAAAAGAGTAGCTGGAGTCAGCTTATTGATTATAGGTCTCTTTTTCCTAACCAAACATCCGCTGGGTAATGAAATCACCATGCTGGATGTGGGGCAAGGTGAAAGTATTTTCCTACGGGATGTGACTGGGAAAACTATTCTCATAGATGTAGGTGGTAAGGCAGAATCTGATAAGAAAATCGAGGCTTGGCAAGAAAAGTCGACGACCAGCACTGCCCAGCGTACCTTGATTCCCTATCTTAAAAGTCGAGGAGTAGATAAGATTGACCAGCTGATTTTGACCAATACAGACAAGGAACATGTTGGTGATTTACTGGAGGTGACCAAGGCTTTCCATGTTGGGGAGATTTTAGTATCAAAAGGAAGTCTGACACAGAAGGAATTTGTAGCGGAACTAGAAGCAAGTCAAAACAAGGTACGTAGTGTGGTAGCTGGGGAGAATTTCCCGATTTTTGGCAGTTTCTTAGAAGTCCTATCTCCAAGGAAGATTGGAGATGGGAATCGTGATGATTCTCTGGTTCTTTATGGAAAACTTTTGGATAAGCACTTTCTCTTCATAGGAAATTTGAAAGAGAAGGGAGAGAAGGATCTTCTAAAGCAATACCCTGGCTTAGAGGTGGATGTCCTGAAAGCAGGCCAACATGGTGCTAAAACCTCATCAAATCCAGCTTTCCTAGAAAAAATCAAACCAGAAATTACTCTCATTTCAGTCGGAAAGAGCAATCGTGCGAAACTCCCCCATCAGGAAACCTTGACACGACTGGAAAGTATCAAGAGTAAGATCTACCGAACTGACCAGCAAGGGGCTATCCGCTTTACAGGGTGGAATAGTTGGAGAATTGAAACGGTTCGATAAAATAGACAAACTTTTCGAAAAATTGACTTTTTATCTTGACAAGGAATAGAAAACTTGGTATCATATAAAAGTTGAGAAAAGCAGAAGTGAGAGCTTCTCGCCTTGTGACATCAAGTTGCCTGGCCCTACGGATGAAAAGTTTCTAAGAAACGCTATCATAACGTGCGGGCTTGTATTATTACGAGTCCGCTATTGTTTTTCTCTAATAATAAAAAAGAGGTGAAAACCATAGCAAAGCAAGACTTATTCATCAATGATGAAATTCGTGTACGTGAAGTTCGCTTGATCGGTCTTGAGGGAGAACAGCTAGGCATCAAGCCACTCAGCGAAGCGCAAGCATTGGCTGATAGTGCAAATGTTGACTTAGTATTGATTCAACCCCAAGCAAAACCACCTGTTGCTAAAATTATGGACTACGGTAAGTTCAAATTTGAGTACCAGAAAAAGCAAAAAGAACAACGTAAAAAACAAAGTGTTGTTACTGTGAAAGAAGTTCGTCTGAGTCCAACTATTGACAAGGGTGACTTTGACACAAAACTTCGCAATGCACGCAAGTTCCTTGAAAAAGGAAATAAAGTTAAGGTATCCATTCGCTTTAAAGGGCGTATGATCACCCATAAAGAGATTGGTGCAAAAGTTTTAGCCGAGTTTGCTGAAGCAACACAAGATATTGCGATCATCGAACAACGAGCTAAGATGGATGGACGCCAAATGTTCATGCAGTTGGCGCCAGCAACTGACAAAAAATAATTGTCAGAAAGTTAAATAAAGGAGAAAAAATCATGCCAAAACAAAAAACACACCGCGCATCAGCTAAACGTTTCAAACGTACAGGTTCTGGTGGACTTAAACGTTTCCGTGCTTACACTTCTCACCGTTTCCACGGAAAAACTAAGAAACAACGTCGTCATCTTCGTAAAGCATCTATGGTGCATTCAGGAGATTTCAAACGTATCAAAGCAATGCTTACTCGCTTGAAATAATAGCCTAACAGTAAGTAAACAATTCTAGGAAATATTTGGAGGAAATAAAACATGGCACGTGTTAAAGGTGGCGTTGTATCACGCAAACGTCGTAAACGTATTCTTAAATTAGCAAAAGGTTACTATGGAGCTAAACACATCTTGTTCCGTACTGCAAAAGAACAAGTAATGAACTCTTACTACTATGCATACCGTGACCGTCGTCAGAAAAAACGTGACTTCCGTAAATTGTGGATCACTCGTATCAATGCGGCAGCTCGTTTGAACGGACTTTCATACTCACAATTGATGCATGGTTTGAAATTGGCTGAAATCGAAGTTAACCGTAAAATGCTTGC
>NZ_GL732466.1:194163-219496 GCF_000187645.1 Streptococcus sp. C300 | reverse complement strand
GAAACAACGTCGTCATCTTCGTAAAGCATCTATGGTGCATTCAGGAGATTTCAAACGTATCAAAGCAATGCTTACTCGCTTGAAATAATAGCCTAACAGTAAGTAAACAATTCTAGGAAATATTTGGAGGAAATAAAACATGGCACGTGTTAAAGGTGGCGTTGTATCACGCAAACGTCGTAAACGTATTCTTAAATTAGCAAAAGGTTACTATGGAGCTAAACACATCTTGTTCCGTACTGCAAAAGAACAAGTAATGAACTCTTACTACTATGCATACCGTGACCGTCGTCAGAAAAAACGTGACTTCCGTAAATTGTGGATCACTCGTATCAATGCGGCAGCTCGTTTGAACGGACTTTCATACTCACAATTGATGCATGGTTTGAAATTGGCTGAAATCGAAGTTAACCGTAAAATGCTTGCTGACTTGGCTGTTAACGATGCAGCAGCTTTCACAGCTCTTGCAGATGCAGCTAAAGCAAAACTTGGTAAATAATGACAACTGTTTCATTCTTACTCTCGTGGTTTTTACCGCAAGAGTAGGGTGAAACTTTTTTATTTACCATAAATGATTTTCTATTCTAAAGAGTAAATGACAGATTTTTTCAAAGAAAATAGGATATTTCTTGTATAATAGGAATATCTAAAAAAGATTTGGAGTTTGAAGAAGATGATAGTAGGTATTGATTTAGGAACGACTAATTCTTTAGTAGGGGTATACCAAGATGGCCAGGTCAAGTTGATTCCCAATGCTTTTGGTGAGTATTTGACTCCTTCTGTTGTGGCTTTAGATGACAATGATGAGATTATAGTTGGAAAAATTGCCAAGGAACGCTTGGTGACCCACCCAGATAAGACGGTTTCTCAGTTCAAGCGTTTTATGGGGACCAAACATGAGTTGACTCTAGGAAATCGAGCATATAAGGCTGAAGAATTAAGCTCTTTTATCATTCGAAAGTTGGTAGACGATGCAGAGACCTATCTTGGAGAAAAGGTTGAGGAAGTGATTGTCAGTGTTCCAGCCTATTTCAACGATGCTCAACGCTATGCGACCAAACTAGCAGGGAAATTTGCAGGCGTTCAGATTGATCGGATTATCAATGAACCTTCCGCAGCGGCTCTTGCTAAAAGATCTATGGTAAACCAAGAAGATCAATCTTTTATTGTGGTCGATTTTGGCGGTGGTACTCTAGACATTTCAGTTGTAGAGCTTTTTGATAACATTGTCGAAATCGTGTCGATTGCAGGGGACAATCGTTTGGGAGGAGAAGACTTTACTGCGGCTATTGCTGAGGAATTTTTAGCCTCCAATCAATTAACCAAGGATACTATTTCCCGCGAATTTTACAGCAAAATTCTGGTACAGGCTGAAAAGACAAAGCTAGAACTCAATGATAAAGAAGAAGTGAAGATGACAGTGATGGACCAGGATAAGGAATACTTTTTAGACTTGAGCTACCAGCGCTTTTATGAGCTTTGTCAGCCTCTGCTAGCTCGTGTTAAAGCTGTTTTGGACCGTGCCTTGATGGATGCGCGCTATAGTTATGTATCATCTGATAACTTTGTTCTTGTTGGGGGGACTTCGAAACTCCGCTTGGTTCAGGACTTTTTATCCTACTGTATCAATCAAATGGTTCAGGTATCTGATGATCCCGATCGGATGATTGCGAGAGGTTGTGCCCTTTTAGCGGGAATAAAAGAACGTAAGGGTGAGATACGAGATTTGCTACTGTCTGATATTTGTCCTTTTACACTAGGGATTGAGATAGTTGGAGACCGTTTTTCACCGATTATTGAGCGAAATTCTACCCTACCTGCTTCACGCATCGAGCAGTACTATACGGCTGAATTGGGACAGAGTCAAGTCAAGATAAAGGTCTATCAAGGTGAGATGATGAAGGCATCACAAAACCTGTTCCTAGGAGAATTAGAAGTTCCCGTCCCTGTCAATACTAGAGTAAATGAAAGTTTCACAGTTCGGTTTACCTATGATTTAAATGGAATTTTGGATGTTGAAGTGAAAATTGATTCAACACAGGAAGTCTTTAGTCATGTTATTCTCCAAGATAGTGTTACTCTGACAGAAAAGGAAATCAAGGCTAAGCAAGCAGAGTTGACTCGCTATAAGATCAATGCTCAAGAAACAGAGGTTTATCGTTTCTTGATTGAAAAAGCGAATCGTGTGTACAGTATGCTCTTGGGGAGAAGAAGAGATGAGCTAATGGCTGAAACTAGACGATTTGAAGAAGAGGTTAGCCAAGCATCTGTTTATCATTTGCCAAAACTTTATCAATCATTTTCAAACTATCTAGACTTCCTAGAGCGAGGACTGTAAAAGAGGAGACCTTATGAATATATGGGAAACTTTAGGGATAGAGCCAACGACTGACGTCAAGCTTATTAGAAGGCGTTATGCTGAATTGGTTCGGCTCTATCACCCAGAAGACCAACCAGAAATTTACCAAGAAATTGTTGAAGCTTACCAAAAAGCCTTGACTTATGCGAGGTCTAGAAACACAAGACCAGAAAATAGTCTTAAAAAAGCGAGTGACTCTCAAGAAGCTAGTGAACTTGAAGAAGAGGCGAATGAAAAACTTAACTCTAGTCTCAACTTTGAAAACTTGACTGAAGAAACGAAGACTGAGAACGAAGAGTCTGAAAGATCTAGTCTTGATTTCAGTGATTATCAGCAATCAACTGATAAAACCAGCGATTCCTTTAACTTTGAAACCTATAAAGCAGAAGAGGATAAGCAAAAGTCCACCCTTGACTTTAGTGACTACGATGAGGAAGTCCGGCTAAATGGAGATTCTGAAGAAAGAGCTGCGAGTCCCCTCAACTTTGAAACGTTTGGTGATGAAGAGAACCGTGGGCAAGAAGGAACAACAAGGTCTACTCTTGACTTTAGTGGTTATAATGAAGGAACCTATCTGATCCAAAATGCGATTGAAAGTATTGTTGGAAATGACGGCTATAACCAAGAGGAACAAGAGCATCTATGGCGTCAGTTCTTTCATCAGTATCAGTATGATATGGACATTGTTCAATCCGTTTTAGAGGAAATGGATGTTTATATTTTTAACAAACCGGAGCAATTCTCTATCCTCATTCCCTTGCTAGAAGACTATATACCTGACTTTAAGTACTGGGGCTATTACTATAAACTGAAGTATTGGAAAGTTAAAAGAGATATAGCAGAAGAGGAAGGCAGTTCGCTTGAAAGCGCACATGAAGCCACTGAAGAATTCTATTATTCTTATCAACTTTGCCAAGAAATTCTCCAAGATTTTAACAAAGCAAATCAATTGAGCTCTTGGATAGAGTTTTTCAAGCACCCCTATCTGAGCTTTATGGTCTTGGATCAAGTAAATCAAAATCGTCAGATAATCAAGAGTGTGCCCGTTTTAACCTATATCCTGGAAAAAAACCGACAAGTCATATTTGAAGAGGATTATCCACTCTTGGATGACTTGGTTGATTACTTAGAGCAGCTAAAAGAAGAATCCGGGGAAAATGTTGACTTTGGTCACTACTCTCTAGATGATCCAGATGAAATTGAGGCAGCATTTTATGAGTTGCTCCATGCCCGCTATCAAGACGAGTATAAACTTTTACGTGATTGGCAATATCTTTTTGAATCAGTCAAAGATCACACGCTCCTACTTGATTTGTTAGAAAAGGTGGACGTCTATCCTTTAACCAATGCGAAAGTGTTAGCCCTCGTTCTCCAATTTGTGGAGCGTTACAGTGATGAGGAATCAAATCCTTACCTGAAAAAACTCCATTTCTGGGAGAGTATCCATTCCTATCCTTCAGTTGTAGAGGAGTACGCACTAGATAAAAAAGAAAATTTTGATTACTGGTACAATGAAGGTTATCTCTATATGGATAAGCTCACTAAGAGCTATGAAGATATCAATGATTGGGAAAAGTGGAGAAGCTACTTTAAAGGAAGACCACGTATTCTAACGATTTTACTTCAACAGATCTATAAGGAGTACCATCGATTTACAGATGGCGATCTCCTGAGATATGTTTTAGCTCCTTTTCCTACTTCTAAAATGGCTCCCCAAATGATGACGGAGGAGACAGACCAGAAACTAAAAGAGATGACAGCCTATGCCTATGAACTTTGTCATCCAAAGGCCAAGTTATCTTATTTGAATTGGAAAAAAAGACAGGTCCTTAAAAACAAGTTTCTACAGATATTCTTTATCCTCTTTACGCTTGTGAGTCTGATACTCAGCGTTCTAGAGCGACCTATTTATAATTCTTGGGTCCATGCTGGTATGTTATCTCTCTTTTACGTCTATATGCTAAAATTAAGGCAAATAGCGATTGAGGAAGGAGTGACTGCTAGGGGGTTAAAACGAAAATTCTACTACAGTCCCCATCCATGGTTCCTATTCATCTTGCTATTGCTCCTCGTCCTTCCATTCTTACCGTTTGGTCTCATTGGTGCCCTCATTTTCATTACATTATTCTGTCTAATCGATGGTTTTCAGGTGAGTCAAGGGCTGAAGTGGGATTATTCTTTGGAGAAGCTGATTCCTATCGGTATCTTTCTTTCTGCTGGCTTCTTATCCGCTTTGGTAAATAGAAACCAGATCATTTCTGGAGTTGCAATGATGTACTTCCATATTTTTGCAATTCTTGTGATTTGCTTGTCTTTTACAAGATTTAGTCCTGGATTTCCACCATCTCTGAAGAAAATTTTCATACCAGCAATCTTGGGGATCCTACTCTTTCAAACGCTGCCCTATATTCACAGCCGTTTAGACATCTTTGATCCAACTATTCTACAAAATGAGACTCTAGCCATAACGGTTATTCTCTTGTTAAATGGAATCGCCTTGTCTTATTTTACAAAGGATCAAGGCTTCATGATTGGTGTGAAGAAGGTCTTTATGATTTATGGCTTGCAGATCTTTATTTTCCTAAGAAGACTGTTCCGAATCCTATTTGCACCAAATTCAGTTTTCGGTAATAACTATCATTACAGAGACTTACTACTCATGAACAGCGAATTTACCTTCTACTTCCTTGAGGGACTTTTTGTCCTTATCATGCTTTTCCTTATTCGCAATATACGCAAGGAAAATCGTAAAAGTGCTACTTAGAATGAAAGAGTAGAGAAGAGGACTCTAGTTCAAGTTTCTAGTAAATTTTCCTGAATAAAGGTATAATAGAACTATTAAAATGAAAGAGGTAATGAAAATGGCTTCAAAAATGTTACACACTTGCTTGCGAGTAGAAAACCTTGAAAAATCAATCGCCTTTTATCAAGATGCTTTTGGATTTAAAGAATTGCGTCGCAAAGATTTTCCAGATTATGCTTTCACGATTGTCTATCTAGGACTTGAGGGTGATGACTACGAGTTAGAGTTGACCTATAACTATGATCACGGTCCTTACGTGGTAGGAGATGGCTTCGCCCATATCGCCCTCAGTACACCTGACCTTGAGGGTCTACATCAAGAACATAGCGCTAAAGGCTATGAGGTGACAGCCCCTAATGGACTTCCAGGAACTCAACCAAACTATTACTTTGTCAAGGATCCTGATGGCTACAAGGTCGAAGTCATTCGTGAAAAATAACTCAGTGAAGTCAAGTAGAATGTTCGTTTTCTACTTGACTTTTTTTCTTTGAAAGAGTATACTAATACAAATTTAACCTTTAAGGGGAGTCCAGAGAGACTCACAAGGTGTCAGATAAAAGGGATAGGGAACTCTCTGCGGAGACTTTTTAGGTGTGCGCATGAGTTCTATCCTATCTCGACTGAGACCTTGCAATAGCAAGGTCTTTTCTTTATCTGGTCCCCTTAAATTTAAGGAGGAAAAGTCATGAATCCCACATGTAAGAAGCGTTTGGGTGCCATTCGTTTGGAAACCATGAAGGTGGTCGCTCAGGAGGAAATTGCGCCAGCAATCTTTGAATTAGTCCTAGAAGGAGAAATGGTTGAAGCCATGCGAGCAGGCCAATTTCTCCATCTGCGCGTGCCTGATGATGCCCATCTCTTGCGCCGTCCTATTTCAATTTCGTCTATTGACAAGGTCAAGAAGCAGTGTCATCTCATTTATCGGATAGAGGGGGCTGGGACAGCTATTTTTTCAACTTTAAGACAGGGAGATACTCTTGATGTGATGGGACCTCAGGGAAATGGTTTTGACTTGTCTGATTTAGACAATCAGAGCCAAGTTCTCCTCGTTGGTGGTGGGATTGGTGTTCCCCCCTTGCTTGAAGTGGCCAAGGAATTGCATGCGCGTGGGGTGAAAGTAGTGACAGTCCTCGGTTTTGCCAACAAGGATGCTGTGATTCTCGAAACAGAATTGACCCAATATGGTCAGGTCTTTGTAACGACAGATGATGGTTCATATGGTATCAAGGGAAATGTGTCAGTCGTCATTAATGACTTAGACAGTCAATTTGATGCTGTTTACTCATGTGGAGCGCCTGGAATGATGAAGTACATCAATCAAAAATTTTATAATCACCCAAGAGCCTATCTATCTCTAGAATCTCGTATGGCTTGTGGGATGGGGGCTTGCTATGCCTGTGTCCTAAAAGTGCCAGATAGTGAGACAATTAGTCAACGCGTCTGTGAAGATGGCCCTGTTTTCCGTACAGGAACAGTTGTATTATAAGGAGAAAGTCATGACTAACAAACGTTTACAAGTTTCTCTACCGGGATTGGATTTGAAAAATCCTATCATACCAGCATCAGGCTGTTTTGGTTTTGGTCAGGAATATTCCAAGTACTATGATTTGGACCTTTTAGGCTCTATTATGATCAAGGCAACGACTCTAGAACCCCGTTTTGGCAATCCAACTCCTAGGGTGGCAGAAACGCCTGCAGGTATGCTCAATGCAATCGGTTTGCAAAATCCAGGTTTAGAAGCTGTTTTAGCTGAAAAGTTGCCTTGGCTGGAAAGAGAGTATCCTACGCTTCCCATCATCGCCAATGTAGCAGGCTTTTCAAAACAAGAGTACGCTGCCGTTTCTCGAGGAATTTCCAAGGCAGCTAATGTAAAAGCGATTGAGCTCAACATCTCTTGTCCGAATGTGGATCACGGCAATCATGGACTTTTGATTGGGCAAGATCCGGATCTAGCTTACGAAGTGGTAAAAGCAGCTGTGGAAGCCTCTGATGTGCCAGTTTATGTTAAGTTAACCCCTAGTGTAACGGATGTTGTCTCTATTGCTAAAGCCGCAGAAGATGCAGGAGCAAGTGGCTTAACCATGATCAATACCCTTGTCGGTATGCGCTTTGACCTCAAAACTAGAAAACCAATCCTAGCCAATGGAACAGGTGGAATGTCAGGTCCAGCAGTTTTTCCAGTAGCCCTCAAACTCATCCGCCAAGTAGCTCAAACAACAGGCTTGCCCATTATTGGAATGGGGGGAGTGGATTCTGCTGAAGCAGCGCTAGAAATGTATCTGGCTGGTGCTTCTGCCATTGGGGTTGGAACAGCCAACTTTACCAATCCTTATGCCTGTCCTGATATCATCGAACATCTACCAAAAGTCATGGATAAATATGGCATTAGCAGTTTGGAAGATCTTCGTCAGGAAGTCAAAACCAGTCTGAGATAAGCTAGGTCTTCCTTATCGTCAACAAGACATAGAATCTTCATCAATTTGTAATATTTCCGTCGGTTAACTATGTTACAATAGGGATTAGAAAACGTTATTGGAGCATTTAAATGAAACGATGGAAAGTGGCCCTAGTAAGTGCTGGCTTATTGGGGTGTTTTTTTACTGTAGTGGAGACAGCAAAAGCAGAAGAGGGAACTTGGCAAGGAAAGACCTACCTCAAAGCAGACGGGAAACCAGCAACCAACCAATGGATCTATGATCAAACGCAACAGGCCTGGTTTTATTTAACAGCTGATGGAAATCGTGCTGAGAACGGCTGGTTGATAGTTGGTGGTAAGGATTACTATTTTAACGAAGCTGGGAAATTAGCTACAAAAACGTGGATTGGCCAGTACTATGTGACTGAAAGTGGTGCTAAAGCAAAGGAACAGTGGGTATTTAATCAGGAACAAGAATCCTGGTATTATCTCAAGTCTGATGGTCAGAAAGCTCAAAAAGAATGGATTCAACAAGGTAAAGAAAAATATTACCTTAAAGAAGACGGGAAAATGGCCAAAGATGAGTGGATCACTCAAGGTGAAGACCAGTACTATGTCAATTCTCAAGGGAAAATCTTAAAAAATACCTGGCTTGGCTCTCACTACCTATCTGATAAAGGAAATAAGGTAAAACAGGCTTGGATCTATGATGCTAATTATAGCAGTTGGTTCTACCTTCAACAAGACGGTACCTATGCTGAAAATAGGTGGTTAACTATAGATGGGAAGGACTACCATTTTAAATCAGGCGGTTATCTTTCTACTGAACGTTGGATTGATCGCTTCTATGTTGCGAAGAGTGGAGCTAAATTGAAATCGGAATGGCTCTTTGATAAGAATTATGATGCTTGGTTTTACTTGAAAGCTGACGGAACCTATGCCGAAAAAGGCTGGGAAACGATCAAAGAAAAAGATTACCATTTCAAATCAGGCGGTTATCTTTCTACCGAGCGCTGGATAGATCGTTTCTATGTTGCGAAGAGTGGAGCTAAATTGAAATCGGAATGGCTCTTTGACAAGAATTATAACTCTTGGTTTTACTTGAAAGCTGACGGAACCTATGCTGAAAAAGGTTGGCAAACCATCAAAGGAAAGGATTACCATTTCAAATCAGGCGGCTACCTCTCTACGGAAACTTGGATTGACCGCAGTTATGTGACGAGCAGTGGAGCAAAAGCTGGCAAAGGGTGGCTCTTTGACAAGAATTATAACTCTTGGTTCTATATTAACTCTGATGGAAATTATGCCAATAAAGAATGGCTCTGGGATAATGGTTACTACTATCTCAAATCTGGTGGTTATATGGCTGCGAGTGAGTGGGTATGGTACAAGAACAATTGGTTCTACCTCAAGTCAAATGGAAAGATGGCTGAGAAAGAATTAATCTACGATTCATCCGACCAATCATGGTACTACCTTAAATCAGGCGGTTATATGGCAAAAAATGAAACTGTGGATGGTCATACTTTGGATGCTTCTGGTAGATGGCATGTTGCGGATAAAACCAAATATTACAAAGTTAAACCCATCACAGCCTATGTCTATAGTGCATCTGGAGAAATCTTGAGTTACATTAACCAAGGAAGCATTGTTTCACTGGATAGCTCGACGCGAAAAGGCGGCCGACTTGCAGTTTCGATTTCTGGCTTGTCTGGCTATATGAATCAAAGTGATTTGACAGCAGTAGATGAAGGAAGCGAGTTTATCCCTCATTATACTAGTGATGGGAAATTCCTCTACCATGAACTCTCTCCTTATACGAGTATCAAAGTAGCTCCACACACATCTGCCATGGTTATTGGTAAGAAGTACTACTCAACTGATGGAGAGCATTTTGATGGCTTTACCATTAAAAATCCTTTCCTCTATAAAAACTTGAGAGAACCAAGTAATTATAGTGCAGCTGAATTGGATAAACTGTATTCGATGATGAACTTGCAGGATAGTCCTCTTGCAGGTAAAGGAGCGACTTTCAAAGAAGCTGAGGAACGCTACGGTGTAAATGCCCTTTACTTGATGGCCCATAGTGCCCTTGAAAGTGCTTGGGGACGCAGTCAAATTGCCAGAGATAAGAACAATTTCTTTGGTATTGCTGCTTATGATACTAGCCCATATCTCTCAGCCAAGAGCTTTGATAATGTGGACAAAGGAATTCTCGGAGCGGCCAAGTGGATCCGTGAGAATTATATTGACTATGGTAGAGACCACCTTGGAAATAAAGCAACCGGAATGAATGTTCGCTATGCTTCAGATCCATACTGGGGTGAGAAGATAGCCAGCATCATGATGACTATCAACAGCAAACTTGGTTGGAAAGACTAATCAAAAGAAATCAACGGTAACTACTGAAAAAGTGGTTATCGTTTTTGTTTTGAACATTGGAGGAGAAATAGTATAATAACAGTATCTTTATTCTTGAACAATTAACAAAATGATAGTAAAATGTAAGAGGAGATATTAATCTAATTACTATATAAAAAGGAGATTTTTATGAAAAAGCTACTATCCTTCTCAATTGCCTTGCTTTCAATCACAACATTAGTTGCTTGTTCTGGACATAAGGCGGAATCAAAGGTCCCAGAAGAAAAAATTGAACAGAAGCAAATCAAGTTTGATGAGAAGTTGTTTAAAGAAGCTGGACTCTTGCCTTTTAAAAATGAGAAACAACTAGAACTTGGGGAATTGGATTCTAAATCACGCGCAACGGGTGCTCATATTCAACTTAAGGACAGCGATGAGCCAACTGAGAAGAGAGAGCCTAAGATAAGTTATAACCCGGTTGGTTGGCATAACTATAATTTTTACTATGGAGATGGTTCTAAAAAGGCTTGGTTGATGAACCGTGGTCATTTGATTGGCTACCAGTTTAGTGGATTAAACGATGAAAAGAGGAATCTGGTTCCAATGACTAACTGGCTAAATGCTGGAACTTACTATGGTACAGATAATACTAATCAAGAAAGCATGCTTTACTATGAGAATCGATTGGACTCTTGGTTGGCCAATCATCCGAACTACTATCTTGACTACAAGGTGACCCCAATCTATCAGAAGGATGAATTGATTCCGAGACAAATTGAATTGCAGTATGTGGGAATTGATGAAAACGGCAAACTCTTGGAGATCAAGTTGGGTGGTAGTAAAGAAAAGGTTGATCAGTATTCGGTGACGCATGTCGTTTTAGACAATGTTTCAGCTAATGCGGAAATCAATTACTTGGACGGTACTGCTAAAAATACAGTTGAAAACAAAGAAGAAAAAGCTAAGAAAGAAGCTGAGGAGAAAGCTAAGAAGGAAGCTGAGGAAAAAGCCAAGAAAGAGGCTGAAGAAAAAGAAGCAGCTGAAAAGAAAGCAAAAGAAGAAGAGCAGGAAAAAGCTCGCCAAGCCGCACAAGAAAAGGAAGAAAGCCAGGAATCAAACTCACAATCAACAAATTCAGGTGGCTACTTTAGAGATAAAAACGGAAGATGGCACAGACCAAATGGTAAATTCGCTTCTAAGAAAGAAATTAGAGAAGCCGGATTGCAGTGGTAGGAAGAATTTAGCAGATATACAGTCAAAAAGCCGTTGTAAAGCGGTTTTTTGTTATAATTAAATTAATAATGTAGCATTAAAGGAGAAAAACTTGATGAGATACATAACTCTTGGTCAAGATGACAAAGAATTATCAGAAATTGTTCTCGGAATGATGAGAATAAAAGATAAGTCTGTAAAAGAAGTTGAAGAGATTGTAGAAACAGCACTTTCTGTTGGAATCAATGCTTTTGACTTGGCTGATATTTATGGTCGTGGTCGTTGTGAAGAACTGTTAGGTATTGTCCTAAAAAATCGTTCAGATTTAAGAGAAAAGATGTGGATTCAGTCCAAATGTGGCATTCGCATTGAAGAATTTACCTATTTTGATTTTTCTAAGGACTATATTATAAAATCAGTTGACGGAATTTTGCAAAGATTGAAGATTGATCATCTAGATAGCTTGCTTCTTCATCGACCAGATGCTTTGATGGAATCTGACCAAGTAGCAGAAGCCTTTGATCTTCTTTATAAACAAGGTAAGGTCCGAGATTTTGGAGTTTCTAATCAAAATCCTATGATGATGGAGTTGCTTAGAAAAGATGTCAAGCAGCCGTTAGCTGTTAATCAACTACAATTGAGTGCGGCTTTTACTCCAGGATTCGAATCAGGTTTTCATGTTAATATGGAAGATAGTCAAGCAACGATGCGAGATGGCAGCGTTTTTGAATATTGCAAATTACACGATGTGGTCATTCAAGCATGGTCTGTCTTACAATTCGGGTATTTTAAAGGGAACTTTGTTGGTAATGAGAAATTTCAAGCTTTGAATCAAGTACTTGATCGTCTAGCTTTAAAATATGGAGTAACCCCTTCAACTATTGCCATTTCTTGGATATTGCGTTATCCAGCAAAAATGCAGGCAGTCGTAGGTACAACAAATCCTAAGCATTTGAGAGAAGTTAGCCAAGCGGCAAACTTTAGCTTAACAAGAAAAGAATGGTATGAAATTTATCTTGCAGCAGGGAATAATTTGCCGTAAGTAGAAGCAGATTTAAATAAATCACAGTCAAAAAGCCGTTGGAAAACGGTTTTTTGTTATAATTAAACTAAGAATGTAGCATTAAAGGAGAACAACATGACTTTTGAAGAAATTCTGCCTGGATTAAAGGCTAAGAAAAAATATGTACGAACTGGTTGGGGAGGGGCTGAAAACTATGTGCAGCTTTTTGACACCATCGAGCAAAATGGGGTTGCACTTGAAGTGACGCCCTATTTCCTAATCAACGTTTCTGGAGAAGGGGAAGGCTTTTCCATGTGGAGTCCGACGCCTTGTGATGTTTTGGCGACGGATTGGGTAGAAGTCCATGACTAGACGTGTACTCATTACAGGTGTGAGTTCAGGGATTGGACTGGCTCAAGCTCGCCATTTTTTAGAGAATGGCTATCAAGTTTATGGTGTAGATCAAGGAGAAAATCCAGTTTTAGATGGTGATTTCTACTTTTTACAGAGGGATTTGACATTAGATTTGAAACCTGTTTTTGACTGGTGCCCTCAGGTGGATGTTTTGTGCAATACTGCTGGAGTTTTGGATGACTATAAACCTTTACTAGAACAATCTGCCCAGGAAATCCAAGAGATTTTTGAAATTAACTATGTGACTCCAGTTGAGATGACACGACATTATTTGACGCAAATGCTGGAAAGTAAAAAGGGAATCATCATCAATATGTGCTCCATCGCTTCGAGCCTAGCAGGTGGTGGTGGTCATGCCTATACCTCGTCTAAGCACGCCTTAGCTGGCTTTACCAAGCAGTTGGCTCTAGACTATGCTGAAGCTGGGATTCAGGTCTTTGGGATTGCTCCTGGTGCTGTCAAGACAGCTATGACTGCTGCCGACTTTGAACCCGGTGGATTAGCTGACTGGGTAGCCAGTGAAACACCTATCAAACGCTGGATTGAGCCAAGTGAAATTGCAGAAGTCAGCTTATTCTTAGCTAGCGGTCACGCATCTGCCATGCAAGGACAAATCTTGACTGTGGATGGTGGCTGGTCTTTGAAGTAGGAGGAGTTGGATGGAAATCAAAAAACACTTTGGAGTATATGGTATTTGCTTTGAAAATGGGAAGTTACTCTGCGTTGAAAAAACGAGAGGCCCTTATCAACATCGTTATGATCTACCTGGTGGTAGTCAGCAACTTGGTGAAGGACTGACGGAAACTCTGATTAGAGAAGTTATGGAAGAGACTGGATATAAGCTAAAGGGTTACGCTAATCCTAGGATTTATGATGTGCTGGTTCAAGAAGAAGGGCAAGACTTTGCAGTACACCATATCATGGCATTTTATGATATTGAGGTAAACGAGAAGGAAGCTCAAGTTACGATTTCGGAAGCTGTGTCTGATGGTGCGAATGATTCACTTAGATATGTTTGGATGGATATTCAAAAAATCACAGAAGAAAATGCGTCGCCATTAGTCTTGAAGGTTAAGTCTGAATTATTAGGATTTCCGGAACTGGACAAGACTTCCTACATGAATTGGAAGGTGAATGATGAGAAAGCAACTTGCTCTTAGTGGCGAACAAATTGTTGCAAAAGTTTACCCACAACTATTGCATCATGTTGGCATAATTCGTGGAGAATACTTACTGAGAGAGCTTAATCAAAACATCCTATTAGCAAGTTGTCAGCAATTTGTAAAAGATTATCTAGACACCATTTGCTCCTTGTACTCAGATGAAGAGGTTTGGTATCGTTTTTCAGAGTTAACAAATACAGAAGCTAATTGTTTAGAGGGGACTAAAGAGCATTTTGATGAAAATCATCCCTTGTTTGGTTATAGAGGAACTAGGCGCTTGCTGGCGTGTCCTGATGAATTTCAGGCTGAGACACATGTCGTTACAGAAATTTATCAAACCAATCCCAATCTGTCTGTTATCTTTCCTTTTGTCAATGATGCTAAGCAGTTAAAGCAAGCTATTAGAGTATTACGTCAGCATGGTTTTACTGGAAAAGTCGGCACAATGATTGAATTACCGTCAGCTTATTTTGACTTGGACAGAATAATAGAAACTGGTATTTCAAAGATTATAGTTGGAATGAATGATTTGACTTCTTTTGTTTTTGCGACTGTGAGAAACAGTCAATGGCATGATATGGAAAGTCCCATTATGTTAGATATGCTGAGACAAATGCAGGAAAAATCAAATACTAAAAAGATTGACTTTGCTGTAGCAGGCTATCTGAATCTTTCTTTCATACAAAAAATGAATCAGATGGGGATTGAGTGTATTATCCACTACAGCTCTATTCCAGAGATTTTTAATTTAGGGATTGATCATCCAGACCATCTCAAACGTGTAAAAGAAGAAAGTAAAAAATTACAAAGGAGCAACCCATGACACCGCAAGAAATGTGGAATGCGTATAAGCAAATTAACCCCTCGATTGGAGATGAGATAGATGCCTGGGCTTTTGGAGTGGAAGCCGATACCTTGGCAGATTTGGTACTAAGAGGCGAAAAGACAGCAACTGCCTCAGCCTACGATCTTTACGCAGTAGAGGACGAATCTCTTCCACAAGAAGGGACCTTCGATGTCATTTTAGACAGTCAAAATCAGGCTGTCTGCATTGTCGAAATTACCAAGGTTTCCGTTCAGCCCTTTCATCAAGTTTCTGCTGACCATGCCTACAAGGAAGGTGAGGGAGACAAATCTTTAGCCTATTGGCGTCAGGTTCATGAGGAATTCTTCACGGAGTGGCTGGAGGAAGCGGGCTTGACTTTTACACCTGACAGCAAGGTCGTTTTGGAAGAATTTCGCAAGGTCTACCCACTCTAGACTGCAGAAGGAAGAAAGTTTTGGAAATTACCGTCCAATCCTTTTTTCTAAAGCAAAACATGATATAATAAGTTTGTTTGAAGAAGAGTAAAACTCTTAAACTTAGAATAGGAGAAAACTATGCAAGCAGTTGAACATTTTATTACCCAATTTGTTCCTGAACATTATGATTTATTTTTAGACTTGAGTCGTGAGACCAAGACCTTTTCTGGGAAGGTGACCATTACTGGTCAAGCACAGAGTGACCGTATTTCCCTTCACCAAAAGGACTTGGAAATCACTTCTGTAGAAGTTGCGGGTCAAGCTCGTCCATTTACAGTTGACCATGACAATGAAGCCCTTCATATCGAATTGGCTGAGACTGGTCAAGTTGAATTGGTCATCGCTTTTTCAGGAAAAATCACAGACAACATGACAGGGATTTACCCTTCTTATTACACAGTTGATGGTGTCAAGAAGGAAGTCCTGTCTACTCAGTTTGAAAGCCATTTTGCGCGTGAAGCCTTCCCATGTGTGGACGAGCCTGAAGCCAAAGCAACTTTTGACCTCGCTCTACGTTTTGACCAAGCGGAAGGTGAAGTGGCCCTGTCAAACATGCCAGAAATTGATGTGGAAGACCGTAAGGAAACAGGCGTCTGGAAGTTTGAGACAACACCTCGCATGTCTTCTTACTTGTTAGCCTTTGTAGCTGGTGATTTGCAAGGGGTAACCGCTAAAACCAAGAATGGTACTCTCGTTGGTGTCTACTCAACCAAAGCCCACCCCCTATCAAACCTTGATTTCTCACTGGACATCGCCGTTCGCTCAATCGAGTTTTACGAAGATTACTACGGAGTTAAGTATCCAATTCCTCAATCGCTCCACATCGCCCTTCCTGACTTCTCAGCAGGTGCAATGGAAAACTGGGGTCTTGTGACTTACCGTGAAGTTTACTTGGTTGTGGATGAGAACTCAACCTTTGCTAGTCGTCAACAAGTAGCCCTAGTTGTGGCGCATGAGTTGGCTCACCAATGGTTTGGTAACCTCGTGACTATGAAATGGTGGGATGACCTTTGGCTTAATGAAAGCTTCGCTAACATGATGGAATACGTCTGTGTGGATGCCATCGAGCCAAGTTGGAACATCTTTGAAGACTTCCAAACAGGTGGTGTTCCAGCTGCGCTTAAACGCGATGCGACGGATGGTGTTCAGTCTGTTCATGTCGAAGTCAAACACCCAGATGAAATCAATACGCTCTTTGATGGCGCTATTGTCTATGCCAAAGGAAGCCGTCTCATGCATATGCTTCGTCGTTGGCTAGGTGATGCGGATTTTGCTAAAGGTTTGCATGCATACTTCGAAAAACACCAATATGGAAATACTATTGGTCGTGACCTATGGAATGCTCTTGACCAAGCATCAGGACGTGATGTAGCAGCCTTTATGGATTCTTGGTTGGAGCAACCTGGTTATCCAGTCCTTACTGCTACAGTTGAAAATGATGTATTGAAGATTTCACAAAAACAATTCTTCATCGGTGAGCACGAAGATAAGAATCGTCTCTGGGTAGTGCCACTGAACAGCAACTGGAAAGGTTTGCCAGATACTCTGGAAACTGAAAGCATCGAAATTCCAGGTTATGCAGCTCTTCTTGCTGAAAACAAAGGAGCACTTCGCCTTAATACTGAAAATACTGCCCACTACATTACAGACTATCAAGGAGCCTTGTTAGAAGCTGTTCTTGCTGAGCTAGAGTCACTTGATAACACAAGTAAACTGCAAATCGTTCAAGAACGTCGTCTGCTTGCTGAAGCGGGTCACATTTCTTATGCAGACTTACTCCCAGTCCTTGATAAACTTGCTAAGGAAGAGTCTTACCTTGTGGTTTCAGCTGTTTCTCAAGTGATTTCTGCCCTTGAGCGCTTTATTGATGAAGGAACAGATGCTGAAACAGCATTCAAATCACTGGTTGCTAAATTGGCTCGCCACAACTATGACCGTCTTGGTTTCAAAGCCAAAGAAGGGGAATCAGATGAGGATGAATTGGTTCGTCAGTTGGCCGTTTCTATGATGATTCGCTCAAATGATGCAGAAGCTAGTCAAGTCGCTAGCCAAATCTTCGAAGATCACAAGGATCAGCTTGCAGGACTTCCAGCAGCTATCCGTGCACAAGTTCTCATCAATGAGATGAAACACCATGAGACCAAGGACTTGGTCGCAACTTATCTGGACCTCTACACTCATGCGACGGATGCGGTCTTCAAACGCCAGTTGGCAGCTGCTCTAGCCTACAGTACAGATGCTGACAATATCCAAACCTTGATTAGTTCATGGAAGGACAAATTTGTGGTGAAACCACAAGACCTTTCTTCATGGTACCTCCAATTCCTAGGACACCAAGCTACCCAAGAAACTGTTTGGGTTTGGGCGCGTGAAAACTGGGATTGGATCAAGGCAGCTCTTGGTGGCGACATGAGCTTTGACAGCTTTGTAATCTTTCCATCGCACATCTTTAAAACTGAGCAACGCTTGGCAGAGTACAAGGAATTCTTTGAGCCACAGCTCTCTGACCTTGCTCTTAGCCGTAACATTCGCATGGGGATCAAGGATATCGCAGCACGTGTTGATTTGATTAAGCGTGAAAAAGCTGCAGTAGAAAAGGTTTTGAAAGCAAGTAAGTAATAGATAAAAAACAGCGGATCTTGCAATCTGCTGTTTTTTGGAAGTCAGTATAAAGTGTCCATCCTGAAAATCGTGTTATAATAGCAATGTCAAAGAAATTTTACCTAGAATTGTATAGGATGTTAAAGAATTTCGTCTAGCCAATTCGTGAAGAAAAGAATAATATAAAGAGGAAATGCAGATGTTAGGAAAACAATTAAAATTATTTAGAGAACAAAATGGCTACAGTCAGAATCAAATAGCAGAATATCTGGGGACGACTCGTCAAACTATCTCAAATTGGGAAAATGATAAAACAATTATAGATAGTCATAGTTTGATTCGCTTAGCTGATTTTTATCAGATCTCTTTAGATGAGTTATGTGGACGAAAAAAGATTCCTGTTTACAAGAATTCAAAGATCAAGTCTATGATTTTAGCTAATGCTTGTACACTTTGGACCTGCTTCGCCTCCACTCATCGCTAAATCAATTGTTTTCCGACTAGCTTTTCAATTCTATTGATTCTAGGAGGACAATGATGTCTTACGTTTATTTAACTCTTGCTATTGTATCTGAAATAGCTGCCACAAGTCTGTTAAAACTGTCGCAAGGTTTTTCGAAAATGCTTTTTGGGATTCTTGCTTTAGTTTTGTATGGCTTGTGTTTTTTCTTTCTATCTTTGTCTTTGAAAGGCATACAACTAAATCTAGTCTATGCTATTTGGTCTGGTGTTGGTTTGGTTGGAACAACTGTGCTATCTATTTTGCTTTTTCATGAAAAAGTAACGTTCGCAAGTCTCTTGGGAATTGCTTTAGTTATTGTGGGGCTTGTTATATTAAACCTATCACAAAAGGTTCACTAATGAGGTAGTATGTTATGGGTGACAATTATTTTAAAAATAAAAGAGTCGTTATTATTGGTGCCAGTGGAAATTTGGGACAAGCCTATACACAAGCTTTTTTTCAAGCAGGTGCTCATTTATTTCTTTTAGGTCGCAATATGAATAAATTAGCCAGTTTTTCTGAGAATATTGCTTCCAAGATTCCGATTTGCTCAGTAGATATAACGAATGAAACTTCTATTAAAGTTGCAGTGTCTGAAGTTCAAAAGTGGTCGGGTAATATAGATATTGTTATTAATGCAACGGGATTTGATGTACGAAAATCTTTATTATCTCACTCTGAGGAGGAGATCAATCAAACTATGACGATTAACCTAATAGGGGCTATCCTTGTCAGCAAACATTTTTTACCTTTGTTAAAAAATCAAAAAGGAGCAACCATTGTGCATTCAGGAGGTTTTGCAGATGGTAGGCTGGCCTTCCCCTATTATAGTGTAGATGTGGCGAGCCGCGCCGGACTTTTTTCTTTTATCGAATCAATGAACCGAGAATTAATACAGGAGCAGAAAAAGATGCATATAACTTATTTTTGCCCCAATGCAGCAGACACACCATCAGAAAAGCCTTATCATCCAGTTTGGAGAGAAATGGGGATCTCTATATCAAGTACAAATCAAGTAACCCAAGCTTTACTTAAAGGTATAAAATCTCGTAAAAGAGTGATTTTGATGGGACAAGGTACAAAGATTTTTACAACATTAAACCTTCTATCCCCAGCAATAGCCGATTATCTTTTACTGAGACGATACGGTCGTATTTTAAAAAAATATTTTGGATAAATTTTCTATTATTTTTCTAAGAATTTTCTCATCTTTTAGTATTCTTTAAGAAAAAATAATTAAGATGTATATAGCCTAAAGAAAGAATGTGGTGAATTTATGAAGTAGAGCTTCTTCATTTTTTCACAGAAACTTAAAGCAGAAAGAAAAATATAGAATGAATAAAGAGAAAATGATTGTTGTAGAAAAAAGCACCAAGTGGAGGCTATCAGTAGTAGCAAGTGGTTCTTTAGTGGTCGGCTTGCTTGGTGGTTATATATTCGGTTCTTTGACTCAAAAATCAACAAATCAGCAGTCGACCGTTCAAACATCGAAAACCCAGCAAGATAATCAAGATGGCAATAATATGCAAAGTCACGGTGGACAGCCGCAGCAAGGAAATAATAATCAAGAAGGCGGTAGCAATTCTAAGAAGAAACCGGCCAATGCAGATGGAAGTACAAAGGCCAAGGATAGCAATTCTAACCAAAATAATGAAGAAAACACTACAAAATCTTAATCCATTTGTTAAAGCCATGATATAATAATTAAAGAATTATACTAAGATCCAAAAAATGATACAAAAATTCTTTATTTTATAATAACCTTAGATGAAGCTGATTAGTATCTTATAGCAGGAGGAGAACAAGATGATTAAGATTTTACTAGTAGAAGACGACCTAGGCCTGTCAAACTCAGTATTTGACTTTTTAGATGATTTTGCAGATGTCATGCAGGTTTTTGATGGAGAAGAAGGTCTCTACGAAGCAGAAAGTGGCGTCTATGACTTGATTTTGCTTGACCTGATGTTGCCGGAAAAAAATGGCTTCCAAGTTCTGAAAGAATTGCGTGAAAAAGGAATTACGACACCAGTCCTTATCATGACAGCTAAGGAAAGTTTGGATGACAAGGGACATGGTTTTGAGTTGGGAGCGGACGACTACCTTACCAAACCTTTCTACCTAGAAGAACTTAAAATGCGGATCCAAGCCCTTCTCAAACGTTCAGGTAAGTTTAACGAAAACACCTTGACCTATGGGGATATTGTCGTCAACCTTTCAACGAATGAGGTTAAGGTGGAAGACACGCCTGTGGAACTACTCGGAAAAGAGTTTGAGTTATTGGTTTATTTCCTTCAAAATCAAAATGTTATTCTTCCCAAGACGCAAATTTTTGACCGTCTATGGGGATTTGATAGCGATACGACGATTTCCGTTGTAGAAGTCTATGTCTCAAAAGTTCGTAAGAAATTGAAGGGAACAGCCTTTGCTGAAAATCTTCAAACCTTGCGTAGTGTCGGGTATATTTTAAAAGATGTTCAATAAACTAAAAAAAACATGGTATGCAGATGATTTCAGCTATTTCATTCGAAACTTTGGAGTGTTCACACTGATCTTCTCTGCTATGACCTTGATTATCCTCCAGGTCATGCACTCGAGTCTCTACACTTCTGTAGATGAAAAACTCCAAGCTCTTAGTAGCAGTCCCCAAGCTGTTATCCAGTTAGCCCTGAATCGGGCAACTGAAGAGGTCAAGGATATTCAACCAGCAACAGCGGATGCCAACAAGGCTGAAATCAAGCCCAATGTCAGCTCCAATACGGAAGTCTTGCTCTTTGACAAGGATTTTAACCAACTCTTACTGGGCAATCGTTTTTTAGGTTTGGACAAGATCAAGCTGGACAAAAAGGAGTTGAATCACATTCGCCAAATCCAAGTTGTCAATAGCTACGGTCAGGAAGAAACCTACCGAATGATCTTGATGGAAACAAATTCGTCCACTGTTTCAAGCAACGTCAAATATGCGGCGGTTTTAATCAATACCAGCCAGCTCGAGCAAATCAGCCAAAACCACGAGCATTTAATTGTTGTAGTCATGGCTAGTTTCTGGCTCCTGTCTTTAATTGCCAGTGTTTACTTGGCACGTGTCAGTGTCAAACCCTTGCTGGAAAGTATGCAAAAGCAGAAGTCCTTTGTTGAAAATGCCAGTCACGAACTGAGAACGCCTTTGGCCGTTTTACAAAATCGGTTAGAAAATCTCTTTCGAAAACCAGAGGCGACGATTATGGAATCCAGTGAAAGTATCGCTTCGAGTCTTGAAGAAGTTCGCAACATGCGTTTCCTCACGACCAATCTTCTCAACCTTGCACGTCGCGATGATGGAATCAAACCAGAAATAGCAGAAGTTTCTCCGCAATTCTTTAAAACAACCTTTGCTAACTATGAGTTGATTGCTTCTGAAAATGATCGTATTTTTGAGTATGAAAATCGGATTTATCGTCCCTTCATGACCGATCAGTTGCTCCTAAAACAACTCATGACCATCTTGTTTGACAATGCCATCAAGTATACAGAAGAAGATGGGAAAATTGAGTTTGTAGTTCATGCTACAGATCGCCACCTCTATCTAACAGTAACGGATAACGGAATTGGAATTTCAGCTCCTGACAAGAAGAAAATCTTTGACCGATTTTACCGTGTGGACAAGGCGAGAACCCGTCAGAAAGGTGGCTTTGGTCTTGGACTATCTTTGGCCAAGCAGATTGTTGATGCTTTGCGAGGAACGATTAGCGTGAAAGATAACAAACCTAAAGGAACGATTTTTGAAGTTAAGATCGCTATTCAATCTCCTTCAAAACGAAAGAATAAATAAAAAGACAGTTTTATAACTGTCTTTTTAGATAACTGAAAAAGAGGTTGGTAGTAGTACCAACCTTTATTTTGAAAATTTTCGTTTCATCATCTTTCGTTGAAGTTGTAAAAGGGCAAAACTAAGACCCATTGCAGCGACAAAGGATAAAGCTGTATTTAATTTTATAGCTAAAAAGATAAAACTAAAAAGTGCCATAAAAATACAGAAACAAGCGATATTTACAAAAAATAAAATCTCTTTTAGGTTAGGGCCGACTGGGGCTTCAGGTGTGTAATCTTGGTAAAGCGGAGTTTGTTTCGATTCGGGAGCTTGTTCAAACTCATATGCTTCTAGTTTTCTTGCGGACATGATTCTCTCCTTAACAGTACATAACTATTTTATCATTTTTTATGCAGAGAATTATTACAGAATTGTTACAAAACTACTAAAGTCTCTTATCAACTTCTAAGTCTCTCTTCTTGACACCCACTAGAGAAAATGATAGCATGGATGTTACACTTAAAACAGATGACCTAACTTTCTCTATTATAAATATACTGAGAAAGGTAAGGATAACTTATATAAATTGATAGCAAGCTGAGGCTTTTTCCTAAGATGATTTGTTGAGTTGCTACCTGGATACTTTTGAAGAGTATTGATAGGAGTTGTTTTGAATGGATGATAAGACAGAGATTCTGTCTATTGGTCTGGGTGGCATTCTTGCTACCTCTGGGAAAAGTAAAAGGAGATAAGCATGTATCTTGCTATCAAAGAGATATTACGAAACAAACTTCGATATAGTTTGATCTTAACGACCATTTTTCTTATCGCTTTTATGGTCTTTTTTATGACCAGTCTAGCTCTTGGTCTTGTGCGAAACAACCGGGCCGCTATTGATAATTGGCAAGCGACGGGTGTCGTTTTATCCGACTACGCAAATGATAATTTGACGGCATCTTTTATTCCTGAAAAAGACTACAAGGAAAAGAGTTCTGAAGAGGCTGCTCCATTGGGCTATATGTTCGCTGTGACCAATCTAGTCGATGGTAGTGAAAAGATTAACGTTTCCATCTTTGCTCAAAACTGGGACTCTTTTATCTCTCCTAGTTTGACGGAGGGTCGTTATCCTGAAAGAGATGATGAGGTTGTCGTGGATCAGTCTTTTGAGAACTATGGGATGAAGCTAGGTGATGCCATTCAGCTCAATGGAAGTGAGACAAGTTACAAGATCGTAGGCCTGACTCAAGGAAATAAGTTTTTCACTGAGCCTGTTGTCTTTACGAGTCTGACAACTTATTGGACCTTACAAGGAACCTTGAAAGCCAATCGTTCCATCTCTGCCTTGGTATTGAAAAATGATATAGAAGTGGTCGGGGATGGACTGAAGCAGATTTCCATTCTAAAAATGATATCAAAAATTCCTGGTTACACACCTCAGGTTAATGTATTTTCAGGGATGATTCTTGCTATGATTGTTATCACTGGCTTGATTGTGGGGATTTTTGTTTATATCATTACCATCCAAAAACTAGGACTTTATGGAATAATGCGAGCTCAGGGAATACAGATCAAAACCATTGTATGGTCTCTATTCTGTCAAATCTTCCTCCTAGCTGGTATGGGGATTGCGTTAGCCTTGCTGGCAATCGGAGGAGTCATTTTAGTCTTACCAGCTACCTTCTTTTTCTATCCAAGTTGGATAGCCTACTCTGTCCTAAGCTTGGTAATTTGCTTGATGGCCCTTCTAGGTGGTGTCATTTCACTTCCACGCTTGCTAAAGGTGGACCCGATTACTGCGATTGCAGAGTGATAAGGAGAATAGTATGACAACATTGATAGAAATGAATCAAGTGACAAAAACTTACGGGGAAGGAAAGATGAAAGTCGTAGCCCTGCATGAGACGAATTTTCAGCTAAATGCGGGAGAGTTCGTAGCTATCGTTGGGCCCTCTGGCTCTGGAAAGACGACCTTTCTAACAACTCTAGGACAACTTCAGGAAGCATCGAGTGGAAAGATTCTAGTCAAAGGGAAGGAAACAGGCAGTTTGACGGAGAAGGAAAAAACAGATCTCCGTTTTAGAGAGTTTGGTTTCATTCTCCAGGCTTCAAACTTAATTCCTTTTCTAACGGTCAAGGAACAGCTGGATTTGATTGACAGACTGGATAAGGGGGAAAATAGTAAAAGTGACCGAAAAGATCTCTTTGAGTTGTTGGATTTGGAAAAAGTAAAAGATCAGTATCCCAAAGCTCTATCGGGTGGTGAACGTCAACGTGCCGCGATTGCTAGAGCGCTTTATAACAATCCAAGCATTGTGCTTGCAGATGAGCCGACAGCCAGTCTAGACACCGAGCGTGCCTACCAAGTAACGGAGATGTTGGCTGCCATTGCTCATGAACAAGGTAGAGGAGTTGTTATGATTACGCACGATACTCGTCTTCTTGATAAGGTTGATCGTATTTATGTCATGAACGATGGCCATCTAGTTGAAGAAACACATGCATAAAATAGAGTGAATGGTACAAGTTACTGTTCACTTTTTTGATTGGAAAAGATAGAAACAAGTTTAACTTTTTATGAAACTCTCAGTACCCATAGCTGATTATTGAGAAATGTGGTATAATTTTTCTTATGGAAAAGATTATCATTACAGCAACTGCTGAAAGTATTGAACAAGTTGAACAGTTACTAGAAGCTGGCGTAGACCGTATCTACGTTGGTGAGAAAGATTTTGGACTTCGTCTGCCAACAACCTTTAGCTATGAAGAGTTACGCACCATCGCTCAGTTGGTTCATGAAGCAGGTAAGGAATTGATCGTTGCGGTTAATGCCCTCATGCACCAAGATATGATGGACCGTATTAAGCCTTTCCTAGACTTCTTGGAAGAAATCAAGACAGACTATATTACTGTTGGGGATGCAGGTGTCTTTTACGTTGTCAATCGCGATGGTTATTCATTTAAGACCATCTACGATGCTTCAACCATGGTGACAAGCAGTCGTCAGATTAACTTCTGGGGTCAAAAGGCTGGCGCATCTGAGGCGGTTTTGGCGCGTGAAATTCCATCTGCTGAGCTCTTCAAGATGCCTGAGATTTTGGAAATTCCTGCTGAAGTGTTGGTTTACGGAGCTAGTGTCATTCACCATTCTAAACGTCCACTCTTGCAAAACTACTATAACTTTACGCATATCGATGATGAAAAGACACGTAAACGTGACCTCTTCTTGGCAGAGCCGAGTGACCCAGAAAGCCATTATTCTATCTTTGAAGACAATCATGGTACCCACATCTTTGCAAATAACGACCTTGATTTGATGACCAAATTGACAGAATTAGTAGAACATGGTTTCACTCACTGGAAGCTAGAGGGGCTCTACACACCTGGTCAGAATTTGTAGAAATTGCTAAACT
>NZ_GL732466.1:187803-194143 GCF_000187645.1 Streptococcus sp. C300 | reverse complement strand
CTTCTTCTCTGTGTTGGCTTGGATCGTGAGATCGATTTGACCTCTAGCCCCCTCATATTCTGCTTTGAGAGTGACTGTTCCTGGCCTATGTAACTCAAGCATTCCTTTACGAACTGCGACTTCCCCTTCACCACTTGTAGAGAAGTTTACTTTATCAGCTGGTAAACTGCTTGTGTTCCGTCTTGATAGTGAGCGAGTACAGACAATTTCACTGTTTGGTCTTCTTTAAGACCGTCAGCTTGCTCCACTTGTAGGCTCAAGTGGTCAATTTTCGGTGCTTCTTCAAGGAATTGAATTGCATAGGTTTGAAGAGGTCCACCATCTTTTGGTTGAACATAGATGCTTCAACCATGGTGACAAGCAGTCGTCAGATTAACTTCTGGGGTCAAAAGGCTGGCGCATCTGAGGCGGTTTTGGCGCGTGAAATTCCATCTGCTGAGCTCTTCAAGATGCCTGAGATTTTGGAAATTCCTGCTGAAGTGTTGGTTTACGGAGCTAGTGTCATTCACCATTCTAAACGTCCACTCTTGCAAAACTACTATAACTTTACGCATATCGATGATGAAAAGACACGTAAACGTGACCTCTTCTTGGCAGAGCCGAGTGACCCAGAAAGCCATTATTCTATCTTTGAAGACAATCATGGTACCCACATCTTTGCAAATAACGACCTTGATTTGATGACCAAATTGACAGAATTAGTAGAACATGGTTTCACTCACTGGAAGCTAGAGGGGCTCTACACACCTGGTCAGAATTTTGTAGAAATTGCTAAACTCTTTATCCAAGCACGTAGCTTGATCCAAGAGGGGAATTTCAGCCATGACCAAGCCTTCTTGTTAGATGAGGAAGTGCGCAAGTTACATCCTAAAAACCGTTTCCTGGACACAGGATTCTATGATTACGATCCTGACATGGTTAAATAGGACACCAAAACCCGAAATAAAAATGTTCGGGTTTTTCCAGTGTATCCATGAAATAAAAACGGATACATGTTATAATAAAAATAGCTCTTTAATGGAGGTGTTTGAGTGGAAAATCTGAAGAAAATGGCAGGTATCAAGGCTGCTGAGTTTGTCAAGGATGGCATGGTAGTCGGACTTGGAACGGGCTCTACTGCCTACTATTTCGTAGAAGAAATCGGTCGTCGGATTAAGGAAGAAGGTTTGCAGATTACTGCTGTAACGACTTCCAGTGTGACCAGTAAACAGGCTGAAGGTCTTAACATCCCTCTCAAGTCGATTGATCAAGTAGACTTTGTCGATGTGACGGTTGATGGGGCGGATGAAGTAGATAGCCAGTTTAACGGAATCAAAGGCGGTGGTGGTGCCCTTCTGATGGAGAAGGTTGTCGCAACGCCCTCAAAAGAATACATTTGGGTGGTAGATGAAAGCAAACTGGTAGAGAAACTAGGTGCTTTTAAATTGCCTGTAGAAGTGGTTCAGTATGGTGCAGAACAGGTCTTTCGTCGGTTTAAGCGAGCTGGCTACAAACCAAGTTTCCGTGAAAAAGACGGCCAACGTTTTGTGACCGATATGCAGAACTTTATCATTGATCTAGCCTTGGATGTCATTGAAGATCCAATTGCTTTCGGGAAAGAATTGGACCATGTCGTTGGTGTCGTAGAGCACGGCTTGTTCAACCAAATGGTGGATAAGGTCATCGTAGCGGGACGAGATGGTGTTCAGATTTTAACTTCAACAAAAGCAAACTAATCAACATAATAAGGAGACAGACTATGTCAAAATTTAATCGTATTCACTTGGTGGTACTGGATTCTGTGGGAATCGGTGCTGCACCAGATGCCAATAACTTTGTCAATGCAGGGGTTCCAGATGGAGCTTCTGACACACTAGGACACATTTCCAAAACAGTTGGTTTGAATGTGCCAAACATGGCTAAAATCGGTCTAGGAAATATTCCTCGCGAAACTCCTCTAAAGACTGTACCAGCTGAAAGCAATCCAACAGGATATGCAACAAAATTGGAAGAAGTTTCCCTTGGTAAGGATACAATGACTGGTCACTGGGAAATCATGGGACTCAACATTACCGAGCCTTTCGATACTTTCTGGAACGGATTCCCAGAAGAAATCTTGACAAAGATCGAAGAATTTTCAGGACGCAAGGTCATTCGTGAAGCCAACAAACCTTACTCAGGAACAGCTGTTATCGATGATTTTGGACCACGTCAAATGGAAACTGGGGAGTTGATTATCTATACTTCAGCTGATCCTGTTTTGCAGATTGCTGCCCACGAAGACATTATTCCTTTGGATGAATTGTACCGTATCTGTGAATACGCTCGTTCAATTACACTTGAACGTCCTGCCCTTCTAGGCCGTATCATTGCTCGTCCGTATGTTGGTGAACCAGGTAACTTCACTCGTACGGCAAATCGTCGAGACTTAGCCGTTTCTCCATTTGCACCAACTGTTTTGGATAAATTGAACGAAGCTGGCATCGATACGTACGCTGTTGGTAAAATAAACGATATCTTTAACGGTGCGGGTATTAACCATGACATGGGCCACAACAAGTCAAACAGCCACGGAATTGACACATTATTGAAGACCATGGGACTTGCTGAGTTTGAAGAAGGATTCTCTTTCACAAACTTAGTTGACTTTGATGCCCTTTATGGCCACCGTCGCAATGCTCATGGCTACCGTGATTGCTTGCATGAGTTTGATGAACGCTTGCCTGAAATTATCGCTGCCATGAGAGAGAATGACCTTCTTTTGATTACTGCTGACCATGGAAATGACCCAACCTATGCAGGAACAGACCACACTCGTGAATATATCCCATTGTTGGCTTATAGCCCTGCCTTTAAAGGAAATGGTGTCATTCCGGTTGGACATTTTGCAGATATCTCAGCGACAGTTGCGGATAACTTTGGTGTTGAAACTGCCATGATTGGGGAAAGTTTCTTAGATAAATTGGTGTAAGATGACGCGATATGCTTTACTTGTTCGGGGCATTAATGTAGGTGGGAAAAATAAAGTTGTCATGGCGCAACTTCGTGAAGAACTGACAGAGTTGGGACTGGAAAAGGTTGAGACCTACATCAACAGTGGCAATATTTTCTTTACTTCGACAGACCCCAAAGCCCGATTGGTTGAAAAGTTAGAGGCTTTCTTTGAAATCCATTATCCATTTATTCAGAGCTTTTCCTTGCTGAGTCTTGAGGACTTTGAAGAGGAACTTGAAAATCTGCCTGAATGGTGGACCAAAGACCTGGCTCGAAAAGATGTGCTCTTCTACACGGAGGGCTTGGATGTGGCTCAAGTGATCGAGAAAGTGAACAGTTTGGAACTGGAAGATGAAGTCGTTCATTTTGGAAAACTTGGGATTTTCTGGGGGAAACTTTCTGAAGAATCCTACTATGCAACTGCCTATCATAAGTACTTGCTCAAGATGCCTTTTTATCGCAACATCACCATTCGCAATGCCAAAACCTTTGACAAAATCGGTCAAATGCTAAAAAATAATAAAGGAGAGACACAATGACATTTTTAGATAAGATCAAGGAAACAGCTGCTTTCCTGAAAGAAAAGGGTATCCTAGCGCCTGAATTCGGTTTAATCCTTGGATCAGGACTTGGAGAATTGGCAGAGGAAATCGAAAATCCTGTTGTAGTAGACTATGCAGATATTCCAAACTGGGGCCGCTCGACAGTAGTCGGTCACGCTGGTAAATTGGTATATGGTGACCTTGCAGGTCGAAAAGTCTTGGCTCTTCAAGGTCGCTTCCATTTCTACGAAGGAAATCCTCTTGAGGTCGTGACTTTCCCAGTACGTGTGATGAAAGTTCTCGGATGTGAAGGTGTCATTGTAACCAATGCAGCTGGCGGTATTGGCTATGGTCCTGGTACCTTGATGGCTATCTCAGACCATATCAATATGACGGGGCAGAACCCATTGATGGGTGAAAACTTGGATGATTTTGGTCCACGTTTCCCTGATATGTCAAAAGCCTACACACCAGAATACCGTGCAACTGCCCATGAAGTGGCTAAAAAACTCGGTATCAAGCTTGATGAAGGTGTCTATATCGGTGTAACCGGTCCGACTTATGAAACACCTGCAGAAATTCGTGCCTATAAGACATTGGGAGCAGATGCAGTTGGTATGTCCACTGTTCCTGAAGTGATTGTGGCAGCCCACTCAGGCTTGAAAGTTTTAGGAATTTCATGTATTACGAACCATGCTGCTGGTTTCCAAGAAGAACTCAACCACGAAGAAGTTGTAGAAGTAACAGAGCGTGTCAAAGGTGACTTCAAAGGCTTGCTTAAAGCGATTCTTGCTGAATTGTAATGAATACTTATCATAGAAAGGTAGAGTGAAGTGTTCTGATTTGAACACGAGCGGAAAATCTTTCATAACAATAAAAGAAAGGATGGGTAAACCGTATTTGTTGAACTGAATACGGGCGGAGAACTGTGTAAAAAAGATAAACTGTCTAACATCTGCGATGTGTCGTCAGTTTCCTATTTTTCCTTTGTTCTCTGTAGCTATCCTAAATATACAAAAAGAAAGGTAGAGCGAAGTGTTCTAATTTGAACACTAGCGGAAAACTCGGAAAATAGATAATCTGACTGAGAAATCAGGATTTCTCGTCAAATTCCTAATTTTCAGTCGTTTTCTTCTCGCTCTTTGTATCATAAACTATGTCTATCCATATTGCTGCTCAGCAGGGTGAAATTGCTGATAAAATTCTTCTTCCTGGGGATCCTCTTCGTGCGAAATTTATTGCGGAAAACTTCCTTGAAGATGCTGTTTGTTTTAACGAAGTGCGTAACATGTTTGGTTACACTGGTACTTACAAGGGTCACCGTGTATCGGTCATGGGAACTGGGATGGGGATGCCATCCATTTCGATTTATGCGCGTGAGTTGATTGTGGACTACGGTGTAAAGAAATTGATCCGTGTGGGAACTGCGGGTTCGTTAAACGAGGATGTTCATGTCCGTGAATTGGTTTTGGCGCAAGCAGCTGCAACCAACTCAAACATCATCCGCAACGACTGGCCACAGTATGATTTCCCACAAATCGCTAGTTTTGACTTGCTAGACAAGGCCTACCATATCGCCAAAGAACTAGGTATGACCACCCACGTTGGGAACGTTTTGTCATCAGATGTCTTTTACTCAAACTACTTTAAAAAGAACATCGAGCTTGGTAAATGGGGAGTCAAGGCTGTGGAAATGGAAGCAGCAGCTCTTTACTATCTTGCTGCCCAACACCACGTCGATGCACTTGCTATCATGACCATTTCTGATAGCTTGGTCAATCCAGATGAAGACACTACGGCAGAAGAACGCCAAAATACCTTCACCGATATGATGAAGGTTGGTTTGGAAACCTTGATTGCAGAGTAAATTGTAAACGAAAATCCTGATTTCAAGTGGAATCAGGATTTTTTCATAGATGCGATTTTTTCTGGATCTGGTGTGACACGGAGGGTCTTTTGTCCTGTGTAGGTTACAAATCCGGGTTTTCCTCCTGTTGGTTTGTTGAGTTTCTTGACTTCAATCATATCCACTTGCACGAGATTTGACAAACGCCCTTTGGAGAAGTAGGCAGCTAGTTCGGCTGCATCTGTCTTGACTTCGTCAGAAGGATTGAGATTTCCTGAGATGACGACATGACTTCCAGGAATGTCCTTGGCATGGAACCAGAGTTCCTCCTTGCGGGCCATTTTAAAGGTCAATTCCTCATTTTGAAGGTTGTTTCGACCGACATAGATAATGGTTTTGCCATCGCTCGCCAGATACTGTTCTGGTTTTTTGCGTTTCTGAATTTTCTCGCGTTGGCGTCTTCTGATGAAGCCAGTTTGAATCAATTCTTCACGTATTTCAGCGATTTCTTCTAGTCCAGCTTGGTTGAGCACAGTCTCCACACTTTCTAGATAAAGAATGGTTGCCTTGGTTTCCTCAATCAGATCAGTAAGGTATTTGACAGCTTCTTTGAGTTTCTGGTAACGCTTAAAATAGCGTTGAGCATTCTGACTGGGAGTCAGGGCCTTATCAAGAGCAATGGTGATAGGTTGATTGGTGTAGTAGTTGTCCAAGGTAACCTGATCTTGGTCATTCGGAACTTGGTGGAGGAAGGTTGTCAACAATTCTCCTTTTTGGCGAAATTCCTCAGCATTGTCTGTCGCTAGTAACTCTTTTTCTTGTTTTTTAAGCTTATGGTGATTTTTTTGAAGCTCATTTTCAACACGACGAATGAGTTCACTGGCTTGCTGTTTAACGCGGTCGCGCTCGGCCTTATCCTTATAATAGGTATCTAAGAGATCCGAAAGACTGGCAAAAGGCTCTCCTACACGATTCGCAA
>NZ_GL732466.1:163169-187783 GCF_000187645.1 Streptococcus sp. C300 | reverse complement strand
CTAGATAAAGAATGGTTGCCTTGGTTTCCTCAATCAGATCAGTAAGGTATTTGACAGCTTCTTTGAGTTTCTGGTAACGCTTAAAATAGCGTTGAGCATTCTGACTGGGAGTCAGGGCCTTATCAAGAGCAATGGTGATAGGTTGATTGGTGTAGTAGTTGTCCAAGGTAACCTGATCTTGGTCATTCGGAACTTGGTGGAGGAAGGTTGTCAACAATTCTCCTTTTTGGCGAAATTCCTCAGCATTGTCTGTCGCTAGTAACTCTTTTTCTTGTTTTTTAAGCTTATGGTGATTTTTTTGAAGCTCATTTTCAACACGACGAATGAGTTCACTGGCTTGCTGTTTAACGCGGTCGCGCTCGGCCTTATCCTTATAATAGGTATCTAAGAGATCCGAAAGACTGGCAAAAGGCTCTCCTACACGATTCGCAAAAGGAACTGGACTGAAGGAAGTCTCTGTTAAGCATGGCTTGGTTTTTTGACTGAAAAAGTTACGGAAGGTAGAAAGTTTATCACGAACCAAGAGTCTTTCCAATTCGTTTGCCGTATCTCGTCCTAGACCTTGAAAGAGACTTTGAAGATTTTTGGCTGTTAGTTCTTGGGTTTGCAAGATTTCAAAGAGTTTTTCATCTTTGGCAGTAAAAGGATTGAGAGATTCGGTGCTTGGCGGAGCGATATAGGTCGATCCTGGAAGTAAGGTGCGGTAGCTATTTTGTGAAAAGCCGACGTGTTTGATAACTTCGAGGATTTTATGGCTGCTTTTATCGACTAGTAGAATATTGCTGTGTTTGCCCATAATCTCGATAATCAAGGTAGCCTGGATATGGTCCCCAATCTCGTTTTTATTGGAAACGGTAATTTCCACGATACGGTCGTTTTCGACTTGCTCAATCGACTCAATCAGGGCACCCTGCAAATACTTTCTCAAAACCATGATAAAAGTAGAAGGTTGGGCTGGATTTTCAAAAGTCGTTTGGGTCAGCTGGATGCGTCCAAAAACAGGATGGGCAGAAAGGAGCAGGCGATGGCTTTGGCGATTGCTGCGGATTTGCAAGATCAACTCTTGTTCAAAAGGTTGATTGATTTTCTGGATGCGACCATTGACTAACTCGCTTCGCAATTCCTCAACCATGTGGTGTAAAAAAAATCCGTCAAATGACATCGTTCTCTCCTTGTGATTGTATTCCATAGTATTATATCAAAAAGGTAGAATAAAATCATGGAAATGTGGTATAATAAAGCCAAGTAAAGAGAATCGAGAAGTACATGTATATTGAAATGGTAGATGAAACTGGTCAAGTTTCACAAGAAATCTTGCAACAAACCCAAGAAATTTTGGAATTTGCAGCCCAAAAAATAGGAAAAGAAGACAAGGAGATGGCAGTTACTTTTGTGACCAACGAGCGTAGCCACGAACTCAATCTGGAGTACCGTGATACCGATCGTCCGACAGATGTCATCAGCCTTGAGTATAAGCCAGAGTTGGACATTGCCTTTGACGAAGAGGATTTGCTTGAAAATCCTGAATTGGCAGAGATGATGTCTGAGTTTGATGCCTACATTGGGGAACTGTTCATCTCTATCGATAAAGCGCATGAGCAGGCTAAGGAATACGGTCACAGCTTTGAGCGTGAGATGGGCTTCTTGGCAGTACACGGCTTTTTACATATCAACGGCTACGATCACTACACTCCGGAAGAAGAAACGGAGATGTTCGGTTTACAAGAAGAAATTTTAACAGCCTATGGACTCACAAGACAATAAACGAAAATGGAAAAATCGTGACCTGGTATCTAGTTTAGAATTTGCTCTTACAGGAATTCTGACTGCCATCAAGGAAGAACGCAATATGCGAAAACATGCAGTGACAGCCCTTGTGGTTATCCTTGCAGGTTTTGTTTTTCAGGTGTCACGAATCGAATGGCTCTTTCTCCTAATGAGCATTTTCTTGGTAGTGGCCTTTGAGATTATTAACTCTGCTATTGAAAATGTGGTGGATTTAGCCAGTCACTATCACTTTTCTATGTTGGCAAAGAAAGCCAAGGACATGGCGGCAGGAGCCGTGCTGGTGGTCTCTCTTTTTGCTGCAGTGACAGGTGCACTTATCTTTCTCCCACGCATTTGGGATTTATTATTTTAAACAGTAAGAGGAAATTATGACATTTAAATCAGGCTTTGTAGCCATTTTAGGGCGTCCCAATGTTGGGAAGTCAACCTTTTTGAATCACGTCATGGGGCAAAAGATTGCTATCATGAGTGATAAGGCGCAAACAACGCGCAATAAAATCATGGGGATTTACACCACAGATAAGGAGCAAATCGTCTTTATCGACACTCCGGGGATTCACAAGCCTAAGACGGCTCTTGGTGATTTTATGGTGGAATCTGCCTACAGCACCCTTCGTGAAGTGGATACTGTTCTCTTCATGGTGCCAGCTGATGAGCCACGTGGTAAGGGCGACGATATGATTATCGAGCGTCTGAAAGCTGCCAAGGTTCCTGTGATTCTGGTGGTGAATAAGATTGACAAGGTTCATCCAGACCAGCTTTTGGCTCAGATTGATGACTTCCGTAACCAGATGGACTTTAAGGAAATTGTTCCGATCTCAGCTCTTCAAGGAAATAACGTTTCTCGTCTAATTGACATTCTCAGTGAAAATCTTGAGGAAGGTTTCCAGTATTTCCCAGCTGATCAAATCACAGATCATCCTGAGCGTTTCTTGGTTTCAGAGATGATTCGTGAGAAAGTTCTTCATTTAACTCGTGAAGAGATCCCTCACTCAGTTGCTGTAGTAGTTGACTCTATGAAGCGTGATGAAGAGACCGACAAGGTTCATATCCGAGCTACTATTATGGTTGAGCGTGATAGCCAAAAGGGTATCATCATCGGAAAAGGTGGCGCCATGCTCAAGAAAATTGGGACCATGGCCCGTCGTGATATCGAACTCATGCTAGGGGATAAGGTTTTCCTAGAAACTTGGGTCAAGGTCAAGAAGAACTGGCGTGATAAAAAGCTAGATTTGGCTGACTTTGGCTATAATGAGAAAGAATACTAAGTAGAGGTGGGCTCATGCCTGCTTCTTGTTTTTACAGAAGGAGGATTTATGCCTGAATTACCTGAGGTTGAAACCGTTCGTCGTGGCTTAGAAAAATTGATTTTGGGAAAGAAGATTTCGAGTGTAGAGGTTCGTTATCCTAAGATGATCAAGACAGATTTGGACGAGTTTCGAAAGGAAGTGCCTGGTCGAGTAATTGAGTCAATAGGACGCCGTGGGAAATATTTGCTTTTTTACCTGAAAGACAAGGTCTTGATTTCCCATTTGCGGATGGAGGGCAAGTATTTTTACTATCCGGATCAGGTTCCTGAACGCAAGCATGCCCATGTTTTGATTCATTTTGAGGATGGAAGCACTCTTGTATATGAGGACGTGCGCAAGTTTGGTACCATGGAACTGCTTGCCCCCGACCTATTGGACGCCTACTTTGTTTCTAAAAAATTAGGACCTGAGCCAATAGAGCAGGACTTTGATTTGCAGTCCTTCCAAGCTGCTCTAGCCAAGTCTAAAAAGCCTATCAAATCCCACCTCCTAGACCAAACCTTGGTCGCTGGTCTTGGCAATATCTATGTGGATGAGGTCCTCTGGCGAGCACAGGTCCATCCAGCAAGACCTTCGCAGACTTTGACGGCAGAAGAAGCGTTAGCCATCCATGACCAGACCATTGCTGTTTTGGGACAGGCAGTCGAAAAGGGCGGTTCCACCATTCGGACCTATACCAATGCCTTTGGGGAAGACGGAACCATGCAGGACTTCCATCAGGTCTATGATAAGACTGGACAAGCATGTTCGCGCTGTGGGACAGTGATTGAGAAATTCCAACTCGGTGGACGAGGAACTCATTTTTGTCCTCAGTGTCAAAGGAGGGACTGATGGGGAAAATCATTGGAATCACAGGAGGAATTGCTTCTGGTAAGTCAACTGTGACAAATTTCCTAAGAGAGAAAGGCTTTCAAGTGGTCGATGCTGACTCAGTCGTCCACCAGCTACAAAAACCTGGTGGTCGTCTTTATCAGCTCTTAGTTCACCACTTTGGGCAGGAAATCATCCTTGAAAATGGAGAACTCAATCGCCCTCTCCTGGCTAATCTCATCTTCTCAAATCCTGAGGAGCGAGAATGGTCTAAACAAACCCAAGGAGAGATTATTCGTGAGGAATTGGCTGCACTGAGAGACCAGTTGGCTCAGACAGAAGCGATTTTTTTCATGGATATTCCCCTACTTTTTGAACAGGACTACAGTGCTTGGTTTGATGAAACTTGGCTGGTCTATGTGGACCGAGATGTTCAGGTGGAACGTTTCATGAAACGAAATCAACTTTCTAAGGAAGTAGCAGAGTCGCGTTTGGCCGCCCAATGGTCTTTAGAGAAAAAGAAAGATTTGGCCAGTCATGTTCTAGACAACAATGGCAGTCGTGATCAGCTTGTGACTCAAGTAGTGAAGTTACTTGAAGGAGGCGATAGCTGTGCAAGAGATTAGTTGGAAAGAGAATCTTCGTGTCGCCTGGTTCGGTAGTTTTCTAACGGGCGCCAGCATTTCCTTGGTCGTTCCTTTCATGCCTATCTTTGTAGAACAGTTGGGAATTGAAGGGGACCAAGTTGCTTTTTATGCTGGATTAGCCATCTCAGTTTCGGCTGTTTCAGCAGCTCTAGTTTCTCCTATCTGGGGTATTCTTGCTGACAAATATGGTCGAAAACCCATGATGATTCGAGCAGGTCTTGCCATGACCATCACTATGGGAGGTTTGGCCTTCGTGCCAAATATCTATTGGCTACTCTTTCTGCGCTTGCTCAATGGTGTATTTACTGGTTTTGTCCCCAATGCAACGGCCTTGATTGCTAGTCAGGTACCTAAAGATAAGTCTGGAGCGGCTCTAGGGACTCTATCTACAGGTGTAGTTGCGGGAACACTGACGGGCCCCTTTGTTGGAGGCTTTATTGCTGAAATTTTTGGCATTCGTAATGTTTTTTTATTGGTAGGCGCTTTCTTATTTTTAGCTGCAATCCTAACCATTTTCTTTATCAAGGAAGATTTTCATCCAGTGGCTAAGGAGAAGGCTATCCCAACGAAAGAAGTATTTTCTGCTTTCAAGTATCCTAGGCTCTTAGTAAACCTATTTTTGACGAGCTTTGTCATTCAATTTTCAGCTCAATCAATTGGCCCCATTCTAGCTCTCTATGTGCGGGACTTAGGGCAGACTGAGAATCTCCTCTTTGTATCAGGATTGATTGTATCCAGCATGGGATTTTCTAGCATGATGAGTGCTGGAATTCTAGGAAAACTTGGCGATAAGGTTGGGAATCATAGATTGTTAGTTGTGGCGCAGATTTATTCCGTCATCATTTACATACTTTGTGCTCATGCAACCAGCCCCCTTCAACTTGGCTTGTATCGTTTTCTCTTTGGTTTGGGAACGGGAGCTCTCATACCGGGGGTTAATGCCCTTCTTAGCAAATTGACTCCAAAATCAGGTATTTCAAGGATTTTCGCCTTCAACCAAGTCTTTTTTTACCTCGGTGGAGTGATTGGACCTATGGCGGGATCCGCAGTTGCAGGATATTTGGGCTACCATGCTGTCTTTTATGCGACAGCAGCCTGTGTGGCTTTCAGTTGTTTATGTAACTTAGTGCAATTTAGATCATTATTAAAAGTAAAGGAAATCTAGTGCGAGTAAAAATCAATCTCAAGTGCTCCTCTTGTGGCAGCATGAATTATCTAACCAGTAAGAACTCCAAAACCCATCCAGACAAGATTGAGGTGTTAAAATATTGTCCAAAGGAAAGAAAAGTAACTTTACATCTTGAATCTAAGTAGAATTTATGGTAAAATAATAGGGATTTTAAGGAGTTTGATATGTATAACCTATTATTAACCATTTTATTAGTATTATCTGTTGTGATTGTGATTGCGATTTTCATGCAACCAACTAAGAACCAATCCAGCAATGTATTTGATGCCAGCTCAGGTGATTTGTTTGAACGTAGT
This sequence comes from Streptococcus sp. C300, assembly GCF_000187645.1. Taxonomy (GTDB): domain Bacteria; phylum Bacillota; class Bacilli; order Lactobacillales; family Streptococcaceae; genus Streptococcus; species Streptococcus oralis_CQ. The sequence goes on along the minus strand of NZ_GL732466.1, from coordinate 181,743 downwards.
AAAGCGCGTGGTTTTGAAGCTGTGATGCAACGTTTGACAGGTATTTTAGTCTTTTTCTGGCTAGCCATTGCCTTAGCATTGACGGTATTATCAAGTAGATAAGAAATGGGCGAGACTAGGTCTTAGCCTATTTTTATTTTTAACGACACTTACAAAGTTATCAATCAAAAAAATATAAAAATCTAGAAAGAAAACATGAAAGATAAAATTAAAGAATATTTGCAAGAGAAGGGGCGAGTGACGGTAAATGACCTGGCTCAGGCTCTCGGAAAGGATGGGTCCAAGGATTTCCGTGAGTTGATTAAAACCCTGTCTCTGATGGAAAGAAAGCACCAGATTCGTTTTGAAGATGATGGTAGTTTATGTCTGGACCAAAAGAAGAAACATGAAATCACCCTCAAAGGGATTTTTCATGCCCATAAAAATGGCTTTGGATTTGTCAGTCTGGAAGGCGAAGAGGACGATCTTTTTGTAGGAAAAAACGATGTCAACTATGCCATTGATGGTGATACCGTTGAGGTCGTGATTAAGAAAGTCGCTGACCGTAACAAGGGAACTGCTGCAGAAGCAAAAATTATCGATATCCTAGAGCATAGCCTGACGACAGTTGTCGGGCAAATCGTTTTGGATCAGGAAAAGCCCAAGTATGCGGGCTACATCCGTTCAAAAAATCAGAAAATCAGCCAACCGATTTATGTGAAGAAACCAGCTATCAAGTTGGAAGGAACAGAGGTTCTCAAGGTCTTTATCGATAAATACCCAAGTAGAAAACACGATTTCTTTGTAGCATCTGTACTTGATGTAGTAGGACATTCTACTGATGCTGGGATTGACGTTCTTGAAGTCTTGGAATCCATGGATATTGTTTCAGAATTTCCAGAAGCTGTTCTCAAGGAGGCAGAAAGTGTACCAGAAGCTCCGTCTCAAAAGGATATGGAAGGGCGTCTTGATTTAAGAGATGAGCTTACCTTTACTATTGACGGTGCGGATGCCAAGGACTTGGACGACGCAGTACACATCAAGCCTTTAAAGAATGGCAATATCGAACTCGGAGTTCACATCGCGGATGTTTCCTACTACGTGACTGAGGGTTCTGCCCTGGACAAGGAAGCCCTTAACCGCGCGACTTCTGTCTACGTGACAGACCGTGTGGTACCAATGCTTCCAGAGCGTTTGTCAAACGGCATTTGCTCTCTCAATCCTCAAGTAGATCGCTTGACCCAGTCTGCTATTATGGAAATTGATAAACATGGTCGTGTGGTTAATTACACCATTACCCAAACGGTCATTAAGACTAGCTTCCGTATGACCTATAGCGCTGTCAATGACATCCTGGCTGGCGACGAGGAAAAGAGACAAGAGTTTAAGAAAATTGTTCCAAGTATCGAACTCATGGCCAAGCTCCATGAAAGGCTAGAAAGCATGCGTGAGAAGCGTGGTGCCCTTAACTTTGATACCAGCGAAGCAAAGATTCTAGTGGATAAAAAAGGTAAGCCTGTTGATATCGTTCTTCGTCAGCGTGGTGTTGCTGAGCGGATGATCGAGTCCTTCATGTTGATTGCCAATGAAACAGTTGCCGAGCACTTTAGCAAGCTGGACCTACCTTTCATCTATCGAATCCACGAGGAGCCCAAGGCTGAAAAAGTTCAGAAGTTTATTGACTATGCTTCAAGCTTTGGTTTGCGGATTTATGGGACTGCCAGTGAGATTAGCCAGGAGGCGCTTCAAGACATCATGCGTGCTGTTGAGGGAGAACCCTATGCGGATGTATTGTCCATGATGCTTCTCCGTTCTATGCAACAGGCTCGCTATTCTGAGCACAATCACGGTCACTATGGCCTTGCTGCAGACTATTATACTCACTTCACCAGTCCTATTCGCCGTTATCCAGATCTCCTTGTCCACCGCATGATTCGGGACTATGGTCGTTCCAAGGAAATAGCCGAGCATTTTGAACAAGTGATTCCAGAGATTGCAACCCAGTCTTCCAATCGTGAGCGTCGTGCCATCGAGGCCGAGCGTGAAGTCGAAGCCATGAAAAAGGCTGAGTACATGGAAGAATACGTTGGTGAAGAGTACGACGCAGTTGTATCAAGCATCGTCAAATTCGGTCTCTTTGTTGAATTGCCAAATACAGTCGAAGGATTGATTCACATTACCAATTTGCCTGAATTTTATCATTTTAATGAACGTGATTTGACTCTTCGTGGGGAGAAATCAGGAACAACCTTCCGTGTGGGACAGCAAATTCGTATTCGTGTAGAAAGAGCCGATAAGATGACAGGAGAGATTGATTTCTCTTATATTCCAAGTGAGTTTGATGTCATCGAAAAGGGCTTGAAACAAGCTGGTCGCAGAGACAGGGGTCGTGGCTCAAGTCGTCGTTCGGATAAGAAGGAAGACAAGAGAAAATCAGGGCGCTCAAATGATAAGCACAAGCATTCACAAAAAGATAAAAAGAAAAAAGGCAAGAAACCTTTTTACAAGGAAGTAGCTAAGAAAGGAGCCAAGCATGGCAAAGGGCGAGGGAAAGGTCGTCGCACAAAATAAAAAGGCGCACCACGACTATACAATCGTAGATACGCTAGAGGCAGGAATGGTCCTAACCGGAACTGAAATCAAGAGCGTTCGAGCAGCTCGAATCAATCTCAAGGACGGCTTTGCCCAAGTAAAAAATGGGGAAGTCTGGCTGAGCAATGTCCATATCGCCCCTTACGAAGAGGGCAATATCTGGAACCAGGAACCAGAACGACGTCGCAAACTTCTGCTCCATAAGAAGCAAATTCAAAAATTGGAACAAGAGACCAAAGGGACAGGAATGACCCTTGTTCCCCTTAAAGTCTATATCAAAGATGGTTATGCTAAACTCCTTTTAGGACTTGCTAAAGGGAAACATGACTATGACAAACGGGAGTCAATCAAGCGTCGTGAACAAAACCGCGACATCGCGCGTGTGATGAAAGCTGTCAACCAGCGTTAAGAAGAGGAAGTAAAATGGAAAAATTAATTGCCTATAAACGGATGCCCTTGTGGAATAAACAGACCATGCCTGAAGCAGTTCAGCAAAAGCACAATACCAAGGTCGGCACTTGGGGAAAAATTACTGTCTTAAAGGGGGCACTCAAGTTTATTGAGTTGACAGAAGATGGTGAGGTTCTAGCTGAGCACCTCTTTGAGGCAGGAGCTGGCAATCCCATGGCTCAACCGCAAGCCTGGCATCGAGTAGAGGCTGCCACTGATGATGTAGAATGGTACTTGGAATTTTATTGTAAACCTGAGGATTATTTCCCTAAGAAATACCAGACCAATCCAGTCCATTCAGAGGTCCTAGAGGCTATGCAGACGGTGAAACCAGGAAGAGCCTTGGATTTGGGTTGTGGTCAGGGGCGTAACTCTCTCTTTCTCGCACAGAATGGTTTTGATGTGACAGCTGTGGATCAAAATGAATTGTCCCTTGAAATCTTGCAAAGCATCGTAGAGCAAGAGGATCTAGACATGCCTGTCGGACTATACGATATCAATTCAGCCAGCATTAGCCAAGCCTATGATTTCATCGTATCGACAGTTGTTCTGATGTTCCTACAAGCGGACCGCATTCCAGCTATTATCCAAAATATGCAGGAGCACACTACGGTCGGTGGCTATAACATTATCGTCTGTGCCATGGATACAGAGGATTATCCTTGCTCAGTGAACTTCCCATTCACCTTTAAAGAAGGGGAGTTGGCGGACTACTACAAGGATTGGGAATTGGTCAAGTATAATGAAAACCCAGGACATCTGCACCGTCGTGATGAAAATGGCAATCGCATTCAACTACGCTTTGCGACTATGTTAGCCAAAAAAGTCAAGTAAATCAAACCTATACTAGCGAATAGAAATCACTTTGCAAGGTTTCTATTCGTTTTTGTTTGCGTTGGTTGATTGGGACGAGCAGGATTTTATGCTATACTAGAAGTAGGAAATCTGAGCAGTAGGGCTGTATTGTTGATACTCTCAGCGCAAGAAAGTCTTTATGATGGAGGTGGTCGAATGACGAGTCTTTTGGTGGAATTGTATGATCGGCATGTATTGGAAAAGAATGTCTACCAAGCCTTTATCAGTGATTGTGACGAGATTCTTTTTCTATCTTTGACGAAAATAAGCAATGAAGAGAAGCTCTCTCTCCGTCAGTTTATCATGGAAGAGGTACCTCATATCCAACGAGTGACCTTTCGTCAGTTATCCTTAGAACAACTAGCAAACCAGTTGGATTATTGTCTAGCAGGCTATGACCAGGTTCTTCTTGATGTTTTTGGTGGGGATTCGCTACTAGCCTTATCCCTCTATCAATACGGCTTGGATCGGCAGCTCCCCATCGTTGCCATGGATGTCGAGCGGGGAAAACAATACAAGTGGGTAGCCGGTCAGTTAGAAAAAGAAGACATGGACATTCCAACCCTAAGCATCCAACAGTTGATAGCCTTGCGTGGTGGAAAAATGCTCAAATCAAAACGCCCTATCCACTCAGCTCAGCAAATTGCAGCCATCAAAAAGCTAGCCAGCTCTGCCATTGCCAATCCTGCCCACTGGTATCAAGTGACCCAATTTTTCTCTCTAGCTAAGACCAATGACCTGCATGCTGAAACCGAAAAGATCCTGGAAAACAACGGCAAGTATTATCACTATCCAGAATCCCTTGTCCCCTTACTTGTGAAAGCGGGGATGCTTTGTATTGAAAGTGAGGACAAAAAACGAGTAGCTTACAGTTTTCCAAGTCAAGAAGCTCAGGTCTTTTGTCGCAACAAGGGGCATATTTTAGAGGTATATCTCTATCTCTTGGCGCTTGAATCTCAGCTGTTTGATGAGTGCATGATAGGTGGTGAGATTGATTGGAATGGCATCTTTCCAGAGGCGGATAATGTCCAAAATGAGATTGATGTCATTCTGAGAAAGGGCCGCTCGATTACCTTCATCTCCTGCAAAATGACAGATTTATCAGTTGAAGCCATCAACGAACTAGAAGTCTACGCCAATCATTTTGCTGGAGAGAGTTGCCTCAAGTTAATTGTCTGTACGGGGAAAATCAATCCAGCTTATGCCAATCGCTGCCAAGAATACGGCGTGCTGGTCATTAGAAGTGAGCAGATTTCCAATCTCATTCCCATGCTAAAAAAATATTCTAAGAGACAAAAAAGATAAGAAATAATATTAAGAAAGGCTGGAATTCCAGCCTTTTTTACTTCTTTTTCGAATAAATGAGAAAAGGAGGTAGCCCATGTTTGTAGCCAGAGATGCCAAGGGAAATTTGATAAACGCTCTCGAAAAAGATGTGACCAAGCAAGCTTATACTTGTCCAGCCTGTGGAGGCGGACTACGATTGCGCCAAGGACAGAGTATTCGGTCGCATTTTGCCCATGAATCTTTAAGAGATTGTATGGCTATTTTCGAGAATGAAAGTCCAGAACACTTGGGAAATAAAGAGGCCCTTTATCATTGGGTCAAGAAGGACAATCAAGTCGCCTTAGAATATAGTCTGCCCGAGATTCAGCAGATAGCAGATGTTCTCGTCAATGAGAAACTAGCTCTGGAGGTTCAGTGCAGTTCCTTGTCTCAAAAGCTTTTAGGCGATAGAAGTCGAGGCTACCGCAGTCAGGGATACCAAGTTATCTGGCTACTGGGAGAAAAACTCTGGTTAAAAGAGCGACTTACACAATTGCAAAGGGGATTTCTCTATTTTAGTCAAAATATGGGATTCTTTGTTTGGGAACTAGATTTCAAAAAGCAAGTTTTGAGACTCAAATATCTTCTGCATCAGGACCTACGTGGCAAGCTTCATTTTCAGGTCAAGGAATTTCCCTATGGCCAAGGAAATCTCTTGGAAATTCTACGATTTCCTTATCAAAAACAAAAACTGCCTCGTTTTGCAGTTGTGCAAGATTCCACTATCTGTCACTACATTCGCCAGCAGTTGTACTACCAAACGCCTTACTGGATGAAGAAGCAGGAGGAAGCTTATTATCAAGGAGACAATCTATTAAACCATCAACTGGACGACTGGTATCCCCAGGTCAGACCGATAGAGTCAGGTGATTTTTTGCAGATTGAAACGGATTTGGCTAGCTATTATAGAAATTTTCAGGCTTACTATCAAAAAAATCCGAAAAATAATCGCCAAAAGCTCTATCCACCAGCCTTTTATCACTTATATTTCTCAAAAAATGTGGTAAAATAGAAAGGATGGAGGAATCTTATGGTATTACAACGACATGAAATAAATGAAAAAGATACATGGGATCTTTCGACAATCTACCCAACAGACCAGGCTTGGGAAGAAGCCTTGAAAGATTTAACTGAAAAAGTACAAACAGCATCTCAGTATGAGGGACATCTTTTGGACAGCGCAGACAGTTTGCTTGAGATCACAGAATTCTCACTCGACTTGGAACGCCAAGTTGAAAAGCTTTATGTCTATGCGCATATGAAAAATGACCAGGACACGCGTGAAGCCAAGTATCAAGAGTACTATGCTAAGGCAATGACCCTATACAGTCAGTTAGAACAAGCCTTTTCATTCTATGAACCTGAGTTTATGGAGATTAGCCAAGAGCAGTATGCGGCCTTCCTAGAAGCTCAACCAAAACTCCAAGTTTACAAGCACTTTTTTGACAAGCTCTTGCAAAAGAAAGACCATGTCCTTTCGCAACGTGAGGAAGAATTGCTTGCTGGAGCAGGAGAAATCTTTGGTTCTGCTAGTGAAACCTTCGCTATTTTGGACAATGCGGATATTAGCTTCCCATACGTGCTTGATGACGAAGGCAAGGAAGTGCAACTCTCACACGGTACTTACATCCGTTTGATGGAGTCTAAAAACCGTGAAGTGCGTCGTGGTGCCTATGAAGCCCTCTATGCGACTTACGAGCAATTCCAACACACTTATGCTAAGACTTTGCAGACAAATGTTAAGGTGCAAAACTACCGTGCCAAAGTTCGCAACTATAAGAGTGCTCGCCATGCAGCCCTCGCAGCAAATTTTGTTCCAGAAAGTGTCTATGAAAATCTAGTAGCAGCAGTTCGCAAACATTTGCCACTCTTGCATCGATACCTTAACCTGCGTTCTAAAATCTTGGGGATTTCAGATCTCAAGATGTATGATGTCTACACACCGCTTTCGTCAGTAGATTATAGCTTTACCTACGAAGAAGCCTTGAAAAAGGCAGAAGAAGCTTTGGCAGTTTTAGGTGACGACTACTTGAGCCGTGTTAAACGTGCCTTCAGTGAGCGTTGGATTGATGTCTATGAAAACCAAGGCAAGCGTTCTGGTGCCTACTCTGGTGGTTCTTACGATACCAATGCCTTTATGCTTCTCAACTGGCAGGACAATCTAGACAATCTCTTTACCCTTGTCCATGAAACAGGTCACAGTATGCACTCCAGCTATACTCGTGAAACCCAACCTTATGTTTACGGAGATTACTCTATCTTCTTGGCTGAGATTGCCTCAACGACCAACGAAAATATCTTGACAGAGAAATTGTTGGAAGAAGTTGAAGACGATGCAACGCGCTTTGCTATTCTCAATAACTTCCTAGATGGTTTCCGTGGAACAGTCTTCCGTCAAACTCAATTCGCTGAGTTTGAACATGCCATCCACCAAGCAGACCAAAATGGAGAAGTCTTGACAAGTGATTTCCTCAATAAACTCTACGCTGACTTGAACCAAGATTACTATGGACTCAGCAAGGAAGACAATCCTCAGATCCAATACGAGTGGGCACGCATTCCACATTTCTACTATAACTACTATGTTTATCAGTATTCAACTGGTTTTGCAGCTGCTTCAGCCTTGGCTGAGAAGATTGTCCACGGTAGTCAAGAAGACCGTGACCGCTATATCGACTACCTCAAGGCAGGTAAGTCTGACTATCCGCTCAATGTCATGAGAAAAGCTGGTGTTGATATGGAGAAGGAAGACTATCTTAACGATGCCTTTGCAGTCTTTGAACGTCGCTTGAACGAGTTTGAAGCTCTTGTTGAAAAATTGGGACTAGCTTAAGATGGTAGAGTCTTATAGTAAAAATGCCAATCACAATATGCGACGTCCCGTCGTTAAAGAAGAAATCGTAGAACTCATGCGGCAGCGTCAAAAGCAGGTGACAGGTTCTTTGAAAGAATTGGAGACCTTTGCTCGCAAGGAGAACATTCCCATCATTCCCCATGAAACAGTTGCCTACTTCCGTTTTCTTATGGAAACTATGCAACCTAAGAACATTTTGGAGATTGGAACGGCAATTGGCTTTTCTGCCCTCCTGATGGCGGAACATGCGCCAGATGCCAAGATTACAACGATTGATCGTAATCCAGAAATGATAGGCTTTGCCAAGGAAAACTTTGCCCAGTTTGACAGTCGTCAGCAAATCACTCTTTTAGAGGGAGATGCAGTCGATGTTTTATCCAGTTTGACAGAAACTTATGACTTTGTCTTTATGGATTCGGCCAAGTCCAAGTACATCGTCTTTCTGCCTGAAATCCTCAAGCACTTGGAAGTTGGTGGAGTAGTGGTCTTGGATGATATTTTCCAAGGAGGAGATGTTGCCAAGGACATCATGGAAGTCCGCCGAGGTCAACGCACCATTTACCGTGGTTTGCAAAGACTTTTCGACGCAACGTTGGACAATCCAGGTCTAACAGCAACTCTAGTTCCGCTTGGAGACGGCATTCTCATGTTACGAAAGAATCTAGCAGAAGTAGAGCTTCCTGAGAGCGAATGATTTTCAGAAAAATTTAAGAAATTATAGTAAAATAGATAAGGTAACACTTACCGTAAAAGGAGTAAAAATGAAGAAAAAACTTATGGCAGGAGCCATCACACTTTTATCAGTAGCAACACTTGCAGCTTGTTCAAACAGTTCTGAAGGAAAAGATTTGATCAGCATGAAGGGCGATGTGATTACAGAGCATCAATTCTTTGAAGAAGTAAAGAACAATCCAACTGCACAACAAGTCTTGCTCAATATGACCATCCAAAAAGTATTTGAACAACAATATGGATCAGAAGTAACGGATAAAGATGTGGATGATGCTGTTGCTGAAGAACAAAAGAAATACGGCGATAGCTACAACAGCGTGCTTCAACGTGCAGGTATGACACCTGAGACTCGTAAAGCTCAAATCCGCACTAGCAAATTGGTTGAATTAGCAGTTAAAAAGGCTGCTGAGAGTGAGTTGACAGACGAAGCCTACCAAAAAGCTTTTGAGTCTTACACACCAGATGTAACAGCTCAAATCATCCGTTTGGATAATGAAGACAAGGCAAAAGAAGTACTTGAGAAAGCTAAAGCAGAAGGTGCAGATTTTGCTCAGTTGGCAAAAGACAACTCTAATGACGATAAAACAAAAGAAAATGGTGGAGAAATCACTTTTGACTCTGCTTCAACAGAACTTCCAGAACAAGTCAAGAAAGCAGCCTTTGCCTTGGATGTGAACGGGGTTTCTGATGTGATTACAGCTACTGGAACACAAGCCTATAGCAGTCAGTTCTACATCATCAAAGTAACGAAGAAAACAGAAAAATCTTCTAATATAGAGGATTACAAAGAAAAATTGAAGACTATCATCTTGACTCAAAAACAAAATGATTCAGCTTTTGTTCAAGGAGTAATTGGTAAAGAATTGCAAGCAGCAAACATCAAGGTTAAAGACCAAGCCTTCCAAAACATCTTCACCCAATACATCGGTGGTGGTGACTCAAGCTCAAGCAGCAGTTCTTCATCTAACTAAGTAAGCAAAAAACAAATCTCAAAAGAGATTTGTTTTTTTATACCTGATACTAGAAAATGAGTAAAATTCGAAGGATTAAAGGATAAGAGTTTTTTTCTTTCTGAAAAAGTGGTATAATAGCAATCAAAACTAGAAAATAAAACGGAATTGGGAACAGAAGCGTCTGTTCCTATTAGAGTGGTGAAATATGAAAATTAGTAAAAGGCACCTACTAAACTATTCCATTTTGATTCCTTATTTCCTTTTATCGATTTTGGGACTGATTGTGGTGTACTCGACAACGAGTGCAACCTTGATCGAAGAAGGGAAAAGCGCCTTTCAATTGGTGCGTAACCAGGGGATCTTCTGGATAGCTAGTTTGATTTTGATTGCCTTAATCTATAAATTAAAATTAGGTTTCCTAAGAAATGGGCGTCTCATCTTTATCGTAATGATTGTGGAGATGGTTCTTTTAGCTCTGGCGCGACTGGTCGGGACACCTGTCAATGGAGCATACGGATGGATTTCTGTAGGACCTGTAACGATTCAGCCTGCAGAGTACCTTAAGATTATCATCATCTGGTACCTGGCACATCGATTTTCAAAACAACAAGATGAGATTGCGGTTTATGACTTCCAGGTTTTGACACAGAATCAGTGGCTACCTCGAGCTTTTAACGACTGGCGTTTTGTTCTGCTAGTTCTGATTGGTAGCTTGGGAATTTTCCCAGACTTGGGAAATGCGACCATCTTGGTCTTGGTGGCGCTCATCATGTATACGGTTAGTGGGATCGCCTATCGTTGGTTCTCGACCATTTTGGCTCTCTTGGCAGGGAGCTCAATGTTAGTCTTGTCTGTCATTCGCTTTGTTGGGGTTGAAAAGTTCTCTCAAATTCCTGTATTTGGTTACGTTGCTAAACGTTTTAGTGCCTTCTTTAATCCCTTTAATGACTTGGCAGGTGCAGGACACCAGCTCGCAAATTCCTACTATGCAATGGTAAATGGTGGCTGGTTTGGACTGGGACTGGGGAATTCTATCGAGAAGCGTGGTTATCTGCCAGAAGCCCATACGGATTTTGTCTTTTCGATTGTCATCGAGGAGTTTGGATTCGTAGGAGCTAGTATGATTTTGGCTTTACTCTTCTTCTTGATTTTGCGAATCATCTTGGTTGGTATTCGAGCAAAGGATCCCTTTAACTCCATGGTTGCTATTGGTGTCGGAGGGATGATCCTTGTTCAGGTCTTTGTCAATATCGGTGGGATTTCAGGGTTGATTCCTTCTACAGGGGTAACCTTCCCCTTCCTTTCACAAGGTGGGAACAGTCTACTGGTATTATCCGTAGCCATCGCGCTTGTACTGAACATTGATGCCAGTGAAAAACGTGCCAAGCTTATCAGAGAATACGAGAATCAAACCGATGAAAGTCTGTAAGGATTGTATGGAAAGGAAAGTATATGTCTCTTCAAAAATTAGAAAACTATAGTAATAAAGCAGTCGTCCAAGAAGAAGTCTTGATTCTGACTGAGCTATTAGAAGATATCACAAAAAATATGCTGGCGCCAGAAACCTTTGAAAAGATTATCCAGTTGAAGGAATTATCAACTAGCGAGAATTATCAAGGGCTCAATGACCTAGTGACCAGTCTTTCGAATGAAGAAATGATTTACATTTCACGCTATTTCTCTATCCTTCCACTTTTGATTAATATCTCTGAGGATGTGGATTTGGCCTATGAAATCAATCACCAAAACAATGTGGACCAAGACTATCTAGGAAAACTATCTACAACGATTAAGATGGTAGCTGAAAAAGAAAATGCAGCCGAAATTTTAGAAAAGTTAAATGTCGTTCCTGTCTTGACCGCCCATCCAACGCAAGTACAACGCAAGAGTATGCTGGATTTGACCAACCATATCCATACGCTCTTGCGCAAGTACCGTGATGTCAAACTCGGCTTGATTAATAAAGAAAAATGGCACACAGATCTCCGTCGTTACATTGAAATTATCATGCAAACGGACATGATTCGTGAGAAGAAATTGAAAGTAACCAACGAAATCACCAACGTGATGGAGTACTACCAAAGTTCTTTCCTGAATGCTGTTCCACGTTTGACAGCTGAGTATAAAAAAATGGCAAAAGAACAAGGTATCGATCTCCAACATCCAAAACCGATTACCATGGGGATGTGGATCGGAGGAGACCGTGATGGAAATCCTTTCGTAACAGCGGAAACCCTCAATAAATCAGCCTTGACTCAGTGTGAAGTCATCATGAACTACTATGATGAAAAGATTTATAATCTTTATCGTGAATTTTCACTGTCAACCAGCATCGTGAATGTCAGCGACAAGGTTCGTGAGATGGCGCTGAAGTCACAAGATAACTCCATTTACCGTGAAAAAGAACTCTATCGTCGTGCTCTTTTTGACATTCAAGCTAAGATGCAGGCAACTAAGGCTTATCTCATTGAAGACAAGGAACTTCAGCCTAGATATGCCACTGCAGATGAATTTTATCAAGATTTGTTGGCCATTCGGGACTCTCTCCTTGAAAACAAAGGGGAATACCTGATTTCTGGAGAATTTGTCGAGTTGATGCAAGCTGTCGAAATCTTTGGCTTCTACCTTGCCTCTATTGACATGCGCCAGGATTCTAGCGTTCACGAAGCCTGTGTGGCTGAATTGTTAGCATCAGCTGGTATCAACGATCACTATAGCGATCTGTCTGAAGACGAAAAATGTAGCCTTCTCTTAAAAGAGTTGGAAGAAGATCCTCGTATCCTCTCAGCCACTCATGCTGAAAAGTCAGAACTTCTTGAGAAGGAACTGTCTATCTTTAAAGCTGCCCGCAAGTTGAAGGATAAACTGGGTGAAAATGTCATTCGTCAAACCATTATCTCACATGCAACCAGTGTATCAGATATGCTAGAGCTAGCAATCATGCTCAAGGAAGTAGGCTTGGTTGATTCCCAAAAAGCACGAGTTCAGATTGTTCCCCTCTTTGAAACTATTGAGGACTTAGACCATTCGGAAGAAACCATGAGAAGATATTTCTCTCTTCCTTTGGCTAAAAAATGGATTGCTTCAAAAGACAACTACCAAGAAATCATGCTTGGCTACTCTGATAGTAACAAGGATGGTGGTTACCTGTCCTCATGTTGGACTCTCTACAAGGCGCAACAACAACTAACTGCTATCGGTGATGAATTTGGCGTTAAGGTCACTTTCTTCCACGGTCGTGGTGGTACTGTGGGTCGTGGTGGTGGACCAACTTATGAAGCCATCACATCTCAACCGCTCAAGTCTATTAAGGACCGTATCCGTCTGACTGAGCAAGGAGAAGTCATTGGAAATAAATACGGAAACAAAGACGCTGCTTATTATAACCTTGAAATGTTGGTTTCTGCAGCCATTAACCGCATGATTACCAAGAAGAAGAGTGATATCAATACGTCAAATCGTTACGAAGCTATCATGGATCAAGTAGTGGACCGTAGTTATGATATCTACCGTGATTTGGTCTTTGGAAATGAACATTTCTATGACTATTTCTTTGAATCAAGTCCAATCAAAGCTATTTCAAGCTTCAATATCGGTTCGCGTCCAGCAGCTCGTAAGACCATCACTGAAATTGGTGGTTTGCGTGCCATTCCTTGGGTCTTCTCATGGTCACAAAGCCGTGTCATGTTTCCTGGATGGTATGGAGTAGGATCCAGCTTTAAAGAGTTTATAGATCAAGATCCAAAGAATATCGAGTTCCTTCGTGATATGTACCAAAACTGGCCTTTCTTCCAATCTTTGCTTTCCAATGTGGACATGGTCTTGTCTAAGTCTAATATGAATATTGCTTTTGAATATGCCAAGCTCTGTGAAGACGAAGAAGTACAAGCTATCTACTACACTATTTTAGATGAATGGCAGTTGACTAAGGACGTTATTTTAGCTATCGAAGGTTATGACGAACTCTTGGCAGAAAACTCTTACCTAAAAGACAGTCTAAACTATCGTATGCCTTACTTTAATATCCTTAACTACATCCAGTTGGAGTTGATCAAACGTCAACGTCGCGGAGAATTGTCGGCAGACGAAGAAAAACTGATCCATACAACTATCAACGGAATTGCAACTGGTTTGCGTAATTCAGGCTGATATTCTACAAACTTCCTCTTTTTTCAAGGGGAAGTTTTTGAATTGTTTAAAAAATTCTAAAAATAAGCTTGACAAGTAGTTGAAAAATGATATAATTTAAACATTCAGAAAGTAATCTTGCTCATTTTTTAGAGAGTCTGTGGTTGGTGAAAGCAGATAGATGAAATTGATGAAATTGGGCTGAATGTACTTAAGAATTTGAAATCATAAAAATTCGGTGAGCACACCTTATAGTGCAACTCGTTATTGCGAGAAAGAGCGATAGGGATATTCCCTATAATTGAGGTGGCACCGCGCATCGACGTCCTCACACAAGTTTTTTGTGTGAGGACTTTTTCTATAGGGAGGAAAGATATTGGAATTTAAACGATGGCATCGCTTGATGATGTGATTTAACAAGTTAAGGTAAAAGAATTAAGGAGAAAGAATATGAAAAATAAACGTTTGATTGGAATTGTCGCTGGATTAGCAGTATTGGTGGTGGCTAGCTTGATTTATTCATCTATGAACAAGCCAGCAGCTAAAGAAGAGCAAAAGGTTGCTAAGGTTGGTGTCCTTCAATTTGTTAGTCACCCATCCTTGGACTTGATTTACCAAGGGATTCAAGATGGACTAGCTGAAGAAGGCTATAAGGACGACCAAGTAAAAATCGACTTTATGAACTCTGAAGGCGATCAGAGCAAGGTTGCAACCATGAGTAAACAATTGGTGGCAAATGGAAACGATGTTGTTGTTGGGATCGCGACACCAGCGGCTCAAGGACTCGCTAGTGCTACAAAAGACCTACCAGTTATCATGGCGGCTATTACAGACCCAATCGGTGCTAACTTAGTCAAAGATTTGAAAAAACCAGGTGGCAACATTACAGGGGTGTCAGATCATAACCCAGCTGAACAGCAAGTGGAATTGATTAAAACTTTGACACCAAATGTCAAAACAATCGGCGCTCTTTACTCAAGTAGCGAAGATAACTCAAAAACACAGGTAGAAGAATTCAAGGCTTATGCTGAAAAAGCAGGTTTGACAGTCGAAACATTTGCTGTTCCATCAACAAATGAAATTGCTTCAACAGTTAATGTCATGACAAGTAAGGTCGATGCGATTTGGGTTCCAATTGACAACACCATTGCATCAGCATTCTCAACAGTTGTTTCAAGCAACCAAACAGCTAAAAAGCCAATCTACCCAAGTGCTACTGCCATGGTAGAAGCAGGTGGATTAGCATCTGTAGTAGTTGACCAACACGATCTTGGAGTGGCTACTGGTAAAATGATTGCCAAAGTTTTGAAAGGTGAAAAACCAGCTGATACGCCAGTTAATGTCTTTTCAACTGGTAAGTCAGTGATTAACAAAAAACTAGCGCAGGAACTTGGTATCACCATTCCTGAGTCCGTTCTAAAAGAAGCAGGACAAGTGATTGAATAAAGATAAAGGAGGAGCTGGACACATCTCCTCCCATTTTTACTAAAGAAAGAAATGAGTGAAAGATTATGATAGTATCCATTATTTCTCAGGGGATGGTCTGGGCGATTTTAGGTTTGGGAATCTTTATGACTTTTCGAATTTTGAATTTCCCTGATATGACTACTGAAGGTTCTTTTCCTCTTGGGGGAGCAGTAGCTGTAACCTTGATAACACAGGGAGTCAATCCGTTTTTAGCGACCTTAGCTGCAGTAGGAGCGGGCTGTCTAGCTGGAATGGCGACAGGTCTCTTATATACCAAAGGAAAAATCCCAACTCTCTTATCAGGGATTTTAGTCATGACTTCCTGCCATTCCATCATGCTCATGATTATGGGGCGTGCCAATCTGGGGCTTCTTGGAACCAAGCAAATTCAGGATTTCTTGCCTTTCGATTCAGACCTTAACCAACTCCTGACTGGATTAATCTTTGTAGCTCTTGTAATTGGTCTCATGCTCTTTTTCCTTGATACCAAACTAGGTCAGGCCTACATCGCTACTGGTGATAATCCTGATATGGCTCGTAGCTTTGGTATCAATACGGGACGTATGGAACTCATGGGTTTGGTTCTCTCAAATGGGATTATCGCGCTTGCAGGGGCCTTAATTGCTCAACAAGAAGGATACGCGGATGTTTCTAGAGGAATTGGCGTGATTGTCGTAGGGCTTGCTAGCTTGATTATTGGTGAGGTTTTGTTCAAGAGTTTGACCCTGGCAGAGCGACTCATGACCATCGTTGTAGGGTCTATTGCTTATCAGTTCCTTGTTTGGGGAGTGATTGCTCTTGGGTTTAATACAAGTTATCTTCGTTTGTACAGCGCCTTGATTTTGGCAGTTTGCCTCATGATTCCAACCTTCAAAAACAAATACCTGAAAGGAGTCAAGTTTAGCAAATGACAGCAATTGTAGAATTAAAAAATGCTACCAAAGTCATCACGAATGGCTTTGATGAGGAAAAAATCATTCTGAATGATGTTTCTCTTGAAATTTTCGAACATGATTTCATTACCATCCTAGGGGGAAATGGAGCAGGGAAGTCAACGCTTTTTAACACGATTGCAGGTACCTTACCTTTAACAAGTGGAAATATCCGTATCATGGGCGAGGACGTGACGAATTTTTCACCTGAAAAGCGGGCTAAGTACTTGTCTCGCGTCTTTCAGGATCCTAAGATGGGTACGGCTCCCCGTATGACAGTGGCGGAAAATCTCTTGATTGCCAAGTTTCGTGGTGAGAAGAGAGGACTCCTGCCTAGAAGGCTTTCAAGCCATAGGGAAGAGTTCCAGACTACCATTGAAAAGGTTGGAAATGGTCTTGAAAAACATCTGGACACTCCTATTGAGTTTCTTTCAGGTGGACAACGTCAGGCCTTGAGTCTCTTGATGGCAACTTTGAAACGACCAGAGTTGCTCTTGTTGGATGAACACACAGCAGCCCTTGACCCAAAAACAAGTGTGGCATTGATGGAATTAACAGATGACTTTGTCAGCAAAGATCATCTAACAGCCTTGATGATTACCCACCATATGGAAGATGCACTGAAGTATGGAAACCGTCTGATTGTCATGAAGGAAGGTCGCATCATCCAAGACCTCAATAAAGAAGAAAAAGCTAAGATGAAAATTTCAGACTACTATCAATTATTTGAATAGATGAGTGAAGTAACCATCAAAAAATAGTGAAAATTAACTTAGAAACATGGAAGTGTTTCTGAGTTTTTTATCACCTCTTTCTATCTAGAAAAATAAGGCAAAGAGAATTACGGAAAGCGTATGAAATGGTTTACTTTTTTTCAGAAATGAGCTATACTAGTTTACGTGAAACTATGATAAGATGGAGGTATTGTGTATGGTTGACAAGAAAGTCATTGAAGAAATCAAAAACAATGCCAACATTGTGGAAGTCATAGGTGATGTGATTTCTTTACAAAAGGCTGGACGGAACTATTTAGGGCTCTGTCCTTTTCATGGTGAAAAGACCCCTTCTTTCAACGTTGTGGAAGACAAGCAGTTTTATCACTGTTTTGGCTGTGGTCGTTCAGGAGATGTCTTTAAGTTTATCGAAGAATACCAAGGTGTGTCCTTCATGGAAGCCGTTCAGCTCTTAGGAGAGCGCGTCGGTATTCAACTAGCTACGCCGGTACAGTCTCGTCCCCAACAAACTTCCCCTCATCAAGCTCTATACGATATGCATGAAGAAGCTGCCCGTTTTTACCATGCCATCCTCATGACGACAAAGATGGGAGAAGAAGCAAGGGCTTATCTCTACAAACGCGGATTGACAGATGATGTTCTGAAGCACTTCCAGATTGGACTAGCTCCAGCAGAGAGAACTTATCTCTATCAACGTTTAGCTGACAAGTTTGAGGAAAAGGATTTATTGGATTCGGGCTTGTTTTATCTGTCAGATGGTAATCAATTTTATGATACTTTCTTTGGACGGATCATCTTTCCTTTGACCAATGACAAGGGACAGGTCATTGCCTTTTCAGGTCGTATCTGGCAAGAAACGGATAGTCAGACTGCCAAATATAAAAATAGTCGCTCGACTGCAATTTTTAACAAGAGTTACGAATTGTATCATTTGGACAAGGCAAAAAAGGGAACAGGTAAGATTACAGAGCTCTATCTGATGGAAGGCTTCATGGATGTGATCGCGGCCTACCGTGCTGGTATAGAAAATGCTGTAGCTTCCATGGGAACAGCCTTAAGCAAGGAGCATGTTGATCACCTCAAACGCTTTACCAAAAAGATAGTTCTCAGCTATGATGGTGACAAGGCAGGGCAGGCAGCAACAGCCAAGGCTCTAGAGGAGTTAAAAGACTTCTCAGTTGAGGTTGTCCGAGTACCTGATGCCATGGACCCAGATGAGTATTTGCAAAAGAATTCTGCTGAAGACCTGGCTTACCTTTTAACCAAGACTCGGATTAGTCCTATAGAGTTCTATATTCACCAGCTAAAGCCTGAAAATAGTGATAACTTACAGGCGCAAATCGAATTCATTGAAAAGATTGCGCCCCTAATCGCCAAAGAAAAGTCTATCACTGCCCAGAATTCTTATATCCACATTCTGGCGGATAATCTACCTTCTTTTGATTACCAACAGGTGGAGCAGATAGTAAATGAAAGTCGCATTGTTCAGAGGCAGGAAAGAGTTAAAGAGGAGCAACCTCCAGCAGCGATTAGTTTGCCTGTAACGCGGCAACTGACAGCAGTCATGAGAGC